>RFHL01001229.1 GCA_003696875.1 Bacteroidota bacterium
AGATCAATGAAACCGGGGAGTTTTCCATGGTGGGGCGCTACGAAATCCGCAGTGGGGATTACCTCTTCACCACCCAAAATGTCCTCAACAAACGTTTTGAGGTGAAGTCTGGTGGCACCATCACCTGGAACGGCGATCCCTATGCGGCAGTTCTGGAGCTGGATGCCGTCTATCCCCTCTATGCCGACATTCAGGATTTGTTGCAGGAGACCAAGGCCGTGCGCGCCCCGGTCAATGTGCTCATGCACATGGAGGGGCTGCTGATGAAGCCGACGATCACCCTCTCGATTGAGCTGCCCAACCTGCGCGGACAGGATGCGGAGAAGGCCATCGCCTACCTGCGTAGCATCCGTTTTGATGAGCAGGAGCTCAACAAGCAGGTTTTCTCGCTGATGGTCTTCAACCGCTTCGCCCCCATGGGGGGCGATTTGGGGGGCGGGCTCGCCAGTACCGGTGTTACCACCAGCATCTCTGAACTGCTCAGCAACCAGCTCAACTACCTGCTCTCGCAGGTGGTAGGCGACAAGGTCAACATCAACGTCAATACCTCCAATTTCCAGGATGTCAACCTCCTGGTTTCTGCCCGCCTTTTCAATGACCGGGTGACCATCGAGCGGGACGGCACCCTGGTCCAAACCGGGGACAATGCCCACCTCGCTATCGGCAACATCCGGGTGATCATCCGGCTGCTACCCCGTGAGCAGGAGTATTCCGGCGAGCGGGTGCGCCCCAGCGAGCTGGTGCTGGAGGTGTTTACCCGCGAGAGTTACTCCGCTGCTGCTCAGAACAATACCGGTACGACCAATCAGACCGGGCTGGGCGTCTTTTACAAAAAGGACTTTGACCAGCTGAGAGAGCTGCTGCGCCGGGAAAAGGAGGAGTAGGAGGGATATAGTTTTCTTTCCGTTACGGATGGCTGCTTGGCCAAGTGAGATGGCCATTTCTCCGGGAACAGGCGCTTAGCTGCCTGCCAGGGGCGATCCGAAAATGCCTACAGCCAGTTCGGCCCAGATCAGAAAGAAGGCGAGCAGCACGGCTGCTACCCACAGCAGCCGTGTTTTCGCTTTTTGGGTGCGCCGCAGCACCTGATCCAGACCCAGGCCTGCCCCGAGGAGCAGCAGGCCCATTACGGCAAAGTCCGCCACGGACCAGTTGACCTCTCCGGTCCATTGCATGAGGGTGAAGGGCACCAGCAAGATGGTAAGAACGACGAGCAGGATGATAAGGAGGCGTTGGGCAAAAGGTGTCATGGGAGCGGGTTAAATGAAACGGTGGGATAAAGATATTGAAAGTACTTTGTATTGCAAAGTTGATGTATACCCTTTTTTTCTCCCCTATGCATAACACTATAGGTGAGCACGCTAGGGAGAAACGGTGACTGCCACCCGCTGATAGCGGGTGAGGGCAGGAGTGCCGGTATCGGTCACCTCCAGCACAAACTGAAAGACCTGCCCGCTCTGGGCCGCTTCGGGCAAGATCACCTCCGTCTCCAGCGCTTCAGGCTGGGAAAAGGTTGCCTTGGCGATGCCCGCTTCAGGAAACTGAAACCAGCGGACGTTAAGGCCATCACCATCTGGATCGGTGGCCGTGCCGCTCAGGGAGATTGGCGCTCCTGCACGGGCGCGCCGCTCCAGCGGTCCTTCGATCTGCACCCGGGGCGGGTGGTTGGCACCGTCATAGCGGGGCGTCACCGACCAGGCCATACGCGCCGCGAAGTCGCGCTGTGCTGGAGGGAAAAAGGCCGGAAAGGTGCTGGCTTCGGCCGGGTCCTCCTGGCTGACGATGAGCGAAATCAGGTCGGTCTGCCCGCTATCGGTGGCGGTGCTGTCCTCGGCATGAAAGGAAATCAGCCGCTCGCTGGGGCGGCCGCCCCAGCCGCCGGGCGCGCCGGCCTGATGGGCCCGCAAGCCGTTTTGCAGCAGGTTCATGAAGGTGGGGGTATCTCCCTCGCTGAGCCAGGAGCCGGGCTCCTGTAGCGGCATCCAGACGATGTACCCCATCTCCCGCAGCTCCGCTTCGGTATAGCGTCCCGCCAACCCGAAGAAGTCGAAGATATCGCCTTCGACCATCTGCTTGCCATCACCCCAGACCCGATACAGGGCCCCCAGAGGGCCCTGGGACAGGATGTGCGCCCGCAGCCAGTCGGCC
>RFHL01001230.1 GCA_003696875.1 Bacteroidota bacterium
ATGCGAAGTTTCATAGGATAGATGAGACGTTAAGTCCCCAAGGGGGATCAGAACCAGAATGGGGAGGTGTGTTCCAAAACAAAGGGGCCGGGCCTGCAACAGGCCCGGCCACGAATATAATCAAATCCCACAATAGGCGGTGGAACACTGATTTTTCAGCATCAATAGGGACTATTGCGCCCGGAACCTTCGACAAAGCCCCGCAAAAAGCGATTGTAGCCCTCCTGGGCCAGCAAATCTTCCAGGCTCACATGCATGCGATAGCGCCAGTAGTGGCGCGGATTGGCGGGCACGTTGATTTGCTCCTCCTGGGGATTTTCCCGCCGCAACTCGCCATCGATTGCCAGCAGATCCTGTAGGGGCAGAATCGCCCACATCGATGGGGAATGCAGATGCTGAATCAGCACCATCTGGGCGATCCAGGGTTCGCAGAAGTATGGGGCTTCGCCTTCCTTGCCCAAAATCCGGTTGAAAAAGCCCTGGGTAACGTCCCGATCTTCTTCCCACCAGCCCCGCAGGGTGGGCATATCGTGGGTAGAGGTGGAGACCACCGACAAGTAGGGCGCATCGGCCGGATGGAAAAACTCCTGTTTGGGGTCCTTGGGCATACGCTGGATTTCCAGACTCAGCAGCCCCAGCTCCCGCATCACGCCCGGGACCGAGGCCGGTACCATTCCCAGGTCTTCCCCGCATACCAGCATGTCGGTGGCATTGCGGATGGCGGGCAGCTTGACCAGAGCCTGTTCCCGCCAGAACTGATCATGGCGATGATAGAAATAGTCGTTGTAGAGGGCATTGAGCGCGTCCTGCACATGCCCATCAAGCTCCCGGAAGGAGTAGGTATGCTGCATGGCGATGCGTGGATTGAAGCCCTCGCCAGGCCCGGGGGCCCGAAAGAAGATCACCTCACTGATCAGGCTGTAGAGACCCGGCGTGACGGCCTCAAAATAGGGCCGTGACTCGGGATAGCTGGCCATTTTTTCCTCCACATAGGCCTCCACCTGCCGCTGCGTGGCAAATTGTGGCTTCATGCGGTAGCACCCAGGCTGGTATTGATCCAGAAACTCCCCAGCGACGGACTCAGCCAGATCCCCAAAGTAGGCGGGCAGCATATGCGCCCGGATATAGGGCTCCAGAAAGCGCTCGTCATCCAGCCACACGCCCCGCTGGGCAAGTTCATCGCGCGAGAAGGGCAAGGACGGATTAAACTGGCCCATGATCCCCTGCACAGCGTGGCCAGGAATCTCCCAGATCCGGAAAAAGCCGAGAATATGGTCGATGCGATAGGCATCGAAGTAGCGGGCCATATGGGTCATGCGGGAGCGCCACCAGGCGTAGCCGTCCTTGGCCATCACTTCCCAGTTGTAGGTAGGAAAGCGCCAGTTTTGGCCTTCGCGGGCAAAGGCATCCGGCGGGGCTCCCGCCTGCGCGTCCATGTGGTAGAGGTGCGGGGCGACCCAGGCATCCACGCTGTGACGATAAATGCCGATGGGGATATCGCCTTTCAGCACCACGCCATGCTCGCGGGCATAGGTGGCCGCATCCAGCATTTGCCGGTGCAGATGGTACTGGATAAAATAGTGGATAGCAATGTCGTCGTAGTGGGGCTGATCCTCAGCCGTATAGGCCTCAATAGCCGCCCGGTCAAAGGTGCTGTGCGCTGCCCAGGCCTTGAAGTCTGCGGTCCCGAAACGGTCCCGAAGTGCGGAAAAAGCCGCGTAGGGCCGCAGCCAGTGTGCTTGCTCGGCAAAGAACTCCCGGAAGGCCGGATCGGCCAGAAAATCATCCCGTTCCTGGTCGTATAGCGCCTTGAAAAAGCGGGACTTGAGTTTCATGACCTCCACATAGTCCACATCGGGTAGCGCATTGAGACGAGCGGCCTGGGTATCAATGGCCGCCTGAAGCTCGGCATCCTGCAGCCGGCCCATGGCCGGCATATGGGCAAACATAGGATGCAGGGCATAGACCGATATGGCCGAGTAGGGATAGGAATCCACAAAGGTGTGGGTCGCCACCGTATCGTTGATCGGCAGGATCTGTACCAGCCTCAGGCCCGTGGCCCGGGCCCAGTCGACCAGGAGCTTGAGGTCGGCAAACTCCCCTACCCCGCCGCTCTGCTGGCTGCGGAGGGAAAAAACCGGGATCGCCACCCCAGCCCCTTTCCAATTGCCCAGCGGATAGCGAAACATCTCGTCGGTGACGATGGTCAGCTGCTTGCGCTTGCGGGTCGCCTCGTAGCGGAGGACCCGATCCTCGCCCTGTTCCCAGGTCTTGACCTCTCCGGTCTGCTCGTCGTAGATGGCGTATTTGTAGGAAATCTCCCGGGAAGTACCCCGCAGGGGTACATCTACCTGCCAGAGCGGAAAGTCCTGATCATCCATGATCAGGGCCCGGCTTTCGTCCCAATTGCCGAGGGCCTCGTCCTGGCCCAGCAAGCACATTTTGAGGTGGGCAGCGATGCGAGGGGCTCGCAGTTGGAAGCGATGAACCGAACCGGTCCGGGGGACCGGCTTGGGACGGCCTTGGCGGGACGGGCGACGCATAATCACCCGGGTAAAGGCCGAACTGTAGAGGGCATTGTGTTCCTCCCAGGGAGACCGCCACACATCCTGCAGATCAATCTCCGAAAAGCGCTTGGCCTTGATCTCGACTACCCGGTCGGCACCGAATTCCCACTCCACCCCACCGCTGGGTTCATGGAAAAGGATGTATTTGTACGAAAAGGCCGGGATGTCGTCGGGCACGTCCAAGGTCAATTCCCAACGCCCATCGGACTGGTATTGCATGGGCGCTGCCTGGCGGTATTCCCAGTCACCCAGGCTGGGAAGAGAACCACAAACGAAAAGCTGCTGACCCCAGCTGGTGTGAAAATGGATGTGAAAACGGACTAGCATAAATGATTGAAAACGTATAGAAGGGGGGAGAACGAAAAAGATCGCGTTAGCTTCAGACAAAGCGGGCAGCCTGAGCAGGCTCCGCCGGGATTAGGTACGTAAAGCTACACAATGGTCTGGCAAAAAGTACAGTAGCACCGGGATTTTCCGGGATTAAGCCATTCTCGCTCCTTGTTCTTTTCCGCTACCAGCCCCCATAAAATCCCTTCGCCCAAGCCCAAACAGGGGGCTTGTAAAACAAGCCCCCTGAGGTCATGCGCGCACTCAGTCGCCCTACTGGACGGCCAGGCGCAGATAGCCTGTTCCCCCTGCGCCGGCCAGCTGGATCAGGTAGACCCCCGGTGCCAGCCCCCGCAGATCCAGCTCGGTTTCCAGCCTTCCCCCGCGGAGGGCCACCCTCCGGGTCCAGATATGCCGCCCATTCAGATCAAGCAGGGCCAACCCTACTTCCTGGCCTCCCAGGCTTCCTTCCACAACCACCGCTTCCCGGGCCGGGTTAGGAAAAAGCCGCAGAGCGGCGACGGCCTGCCAAGGAGTCAGGCTGGTGAGAAAGTCTACCACGACGGTCTGTCGCAGGGTATCGGTCCCGCAACCATTCTCCACCACCAGGGTCACCAGAAAGGTATCGTTCTGGCTATAGGTATGAATCACCTGGACCCCACTCCCTGTCGTACCATCGCCAAAGTCCCAGCTATAGGTCTCCCCTTCATAGGAACCACTGGCATCAAAGGCCATTTGGTCCTCATCGTCTGGCGCAAAGGTAAAGGTGGCTGACGGTGAATAGCCGGTGATTTCGGCAAAGATGGTATCCGTAATGACACAGCCATTGGGGTCGATGACCGTCACCGTGAGGGGGCTGTTGTCATTGACCCAGGTGGTTTGACTGGTGTCTCCGGTACTCCAGGCATAGCTGCTGTAGCCAGGCCCGGCATCAACCTCGATCTCGTCACAACCCGCGACAGTATCAGTCGCAAAGACCGGGCTGACCGGCACCACCGTCACAAAGATGGAGTCCTCGTCGGCACAATTGCCATTGAAGGCCGTGACGGCATACCAGCCGGTTGCCGATACGGTGATGCTGCGCGTTTGGGCCCCGGTATTCCAGATGTAATCCACATCGTCCAGCCCGGCATCCAGTACGAGCTCGCCGCAGGCGGTCGTGTCTGCCCCCAGGTCTACCACGATGGCTCCGGTGGCGGGGTCATCCAGGTGGTATCGGGCAATCTGCATTGATTGATTGATGCCCGCTTTGTAGAAGCTCCCCAGGACATAGAGCGAGCTGTCCGTCAAAACGATTTTTTCGCCCGGCGCGCCGGGGGTGGGGGCCGCATGGTTTAGCCCCAGCCCAAAGCCAGCCACGCCAAAGGCCGGATTCCAGCGCATGAGGTGGTTGACGGTTTCCCCTCCGGCCATGACAAAGCCGCCCGTCAGGTAGAGCGTAGCTTCGGCATCAAAGGTCAGGTGATTGACCCGGGTGAAGCTGGGCTCATTGGTAAAATCGCCTACGGCGCTCCATTGGCCATTCTCCCACTTAACCAGCCGCGCGACAGAGAGGGTGGTCCCGTCGGCCTGGCGCACGCTGCTGAGCGTACCGCCCAGATAAGCGGCTCCCGTGACGGGATGTATGCCGACGGTGTACACCTGTCCGCCGGTAACCCCCTGACCCAGAGCAGCCCAGCTGTTGCCATCATAGCGGGCAGCCCGGGCCATAGCACTGTTGCCATCTACCTGGGTAAAATCCCCGACGGCATACAACAGGCTGTCGCCGGCATTGGCCAGCTCATACACCCGCCCGTTGAAGGTGCCCACACTTACCCAACCGCTGCCAGTAAGCTTGGCCAGGTAGGTGGCCGGGGCGCCATTGATCTGGGTGAAATACCCGGCCACATAGACTTCGCCCTGAAACTTCTCAAAGTCATGCACCCGGGGAACACTGATGCCCCCCAGTCCCGTGC
>RFHL01001231.1 GCA_003696875.1 Bacteroidota bacterium
AAAGCGGATACCCTGCTGCATGTGGCCTTGAGCCCCCGGCAGCTATCCGCAGTGGAGATCACCGCCTCCCGATCACAAGGCCCGTCCGAGAACCCCCATATGGGGGTCTTGGAACTACCGCTCCAGCAACTCCCGCTCCTCCCGGCACTGCTGGGGGAGGTGGATGTGGTCAAAGCCCTGCAACTGATGCCGGGCGTGTCCGGAGGTAATGAGGGGACGTCTGGCCTGTACGTACGCGGTGGAGGGCCCGATCAGAACCTGATCTTACTCGACGGTGCCCCTCTGTACTACGTCAATCACCTGGGGGGCTTCTTCTCCGTGTTCAACGCCGACGCCCTGAGCCAGGTCAGGTTGTACAAAGGCGACATGCCCGCACGTCATGGGGGGCGGCTGGCTTCGGTGCTCGATGTGCGGATGAAAGAAGGCAACCGGGATGCCTATGAGGGGGCGGGCAGTATTGGCTTGCTCTCTGCCAAATTGTCGTTTCAGGGGCCCCTCGTCCGGGGCAAAAGCTCCTTCATCCTCTCGGGCCGCCGTACGTATTTTGATCTGCTGTCCCGGCCGGTCTCGCGCTATGTGTCTGACGGCGCCAGCACCACGGGCTATGCCTTTTACGATCTGAATGGCAAGGTAAACCATCGCTTCTCCGACGAGGATCAGGTCTTTTTGAGTTTTTATGTGGGGCAGGATGCGTTGTCCGGTACAGGAAGGGGCATTGCAGCGGGCGACAGTGCCGCCTACCGGCTCGGTCTGGGATGGGGCAACCGCTTGGCGATTTTCCGCTGGAACCACCTATGGGGTTCGCGTCTGTTTAGCAACCTTTCAACAACCTTCAGCCGCTATCGACTGGAGAATGCGTTTGAAGAGCGCTGGGAAACCCGCTCTCAGGGGGCGGATGTCGGAGACATCACCGCTTTTCAGTACTGGTCACAAGTGGAGGACCTCTCCCTCAAGATCGATTTCAGTTGGTATCCACGGCCCGGCCATCAGATAAGGTTTGGGGCAGGTACCACCTTCCGCCGTTTTGTTCCGGCGGCCTTTCGGGTTCAGACGGTCCGCGCCTCGGTGGCTGTCGATACGACGCTGGGAGCGCAGGCTGTGCCCGGGCTTGAGTCCGCTTTCTACGTCGAAGACGACCTCGCTATCGGCCCGCGCTTGCGGGCCAATCTGGGGCTGCATGGGCTGCACTACGTCACGGCGGGGGGCGCTACTTTTTCCCTTCAACCCCGCCTGTCGGCCAGATATGCCCTCGCGGAGCGGGCCGCAGTTCAGGCTTCTTTTGCCCAAGCCGCTCAGTTTATCCACCTGCTGACCAGCTCCGGGCTAGGGTTACCCCTGGATGTATGGGTCCCGGCCACGGCCTCGGTACCGCCGCAGCGGAGCTGGCAAGCGGCCGTGGGGCTATCCACGGTCCTGGGTGCGTCCTTCGACCTCAGCCTGGAGGGGTACTACAAGCATATGCGGGGATTGGTTGCCTATCGTGAGGGCACCACTTTTTTCCTGGGAGGACAGCAGGCCGGTTGGGAAAGCATGGTGGAACCCAACGGGCGCGGGGAGGCGTATGGGGTAGAGGTGCTGCTGCGCAAGAACCAAGGCAAACTGACCGGCTGGGCCGGCTACACCCTCTCGTGGAATTGGCGGCAGTTTGCCGGGATCAATCAAGGGAATCGGTTTCCGTTTCGCTATGACCGCCGCCATGATGCCAGCCTTGTGCTGGCCTACCGCTTGAGCGAGCGGGTCAGCCTGTCCGGTACCTGGGTATTCAACACGGGACAGGCTATTACCCTTCCCTCCGGCAAGCACCCTACGGCCCTGGACCCTTTGCTGGCGATCAGGCACTTTCAATTCCAAGGCAGCCCAGAGAATGTCGTCTCCTTTGGGGAAGGAAATAGCCCGGGGCCTTTCTTTTTTGGCGAATATGGGAGCACCCCCTTCCCGGCCTACTTGCCTTACCGGCCAGCCCAGCGTGACATCGCCCATGTCTGGGGATGGGGCCATCAGGTATATGATCGGGGGCGCAACGCCTTCCGGATGGAATCCTACCATCGGCTGGATCTGGGCGTCTCCTTTACCAAGGAAAAAAGCTGGGGCACACGCACGTGGATGCTTGGGCTCTACAATGCCTACAACCGTCTGAACCCCTATGCCTATTTCCTGGAGGAGGAGGCCTTTTTCGACCCCGCCTCCCAGGAAACCGTGCCGCGTACCCGCCTCAAGAAGCTGGTGCTCTTTCCGGTGATCCCTTCTGTGAGCTACCAATTTTCATTTTAGCAAGGCATGGATGAAGGAAGCATGGAGGAATAGCATGGCAAATGAAAAACGCAGCCGCCTGGTTACCACAGGCAGGGTAGGTGAGAGTTACCCCGCTCATGGGCGAGAAGGGATGCCCCCAGGTTATCGGGATTCGACCCGTAGGGGCGCGCACCCATCGGCGGTACCCCTCCATCTCCCGACCGGTATAGGGATCCACCTGCTCATCGGCTTGATCCTGATTGCACTGGCTTGGCTGGTATCTGCCTGTCAGATGGAGGTGGATGTGCCCTTGCCTGATCATGAATCCCGATTGGTAGTTTTTGGCTACCTCCGGGCCGGTGAACCGATCGATATCTATGTGTACCGTAGCCAGGGAACCACGGATATAGCCCCCGATCAGGTACTTGAGGGGGCCACGGTAGTGCTATTCCGGGAGGGGGAGCTGGTCGATACGCTCCACTTTACCGATACTCCCATCGCCGACACCGTAGCCGTTCGCGTCGTGCCGGGGGACACCGTATATGAGGTGCGCACCTATCGGGGAGCCAAATACACCACCTCCCCGGGTCTGGCGCTGCCCCTGGCCGGCGAAAGCTATTCCGTGCGTATAACGCACCCCGGCTATCCGCCGGTCAGCGCCGAAACACGCATCCAGGCCGAGCCGGTCGTCTCGGCAGAGCGGGTTGCCCTGGACTCCTTGTCCCTGCGCGACCTGCAAGGGGGAAATCCCAGGGTGTGGACAGCCCTCTTTCCCTGGGTAGAAGATCCGCAACCGGATCGGCATTACTATGCTTTTTTCCTTGAGGTGATGTATGCCTGCGAGACTGGCAGCGGGGCTTCGCTGACCGTGGATACCTTGGTGGACCGCCGATGGAGCCACACGCAGATTTATCGCGCACTTGAGGGCCATTACTACGGCGAAACCTACCCCCTTCCCGACAGCCTTCTCGCTGATGGACCCTTCTTGTGCTGGCTGTACGTACCGGGTTCGGCTTGTACGGCGGGCGGCGTTCCGGCCAATCGGCCTCCCGGCCGCCTGCGCCCCTTGCGCATGCGCATGTACACCTTCGTCCTTTCGGAGGCCTACGGTTTATACAATCAAAAGCTTGTCGTGCAAGCCAATAACCGGCTGGAAGGCCTAAGGGGCATTTTCTTTCGCCCGGAACCGGTGAGTGCCCAAGGAAACGTCACCGGCGGTTATGGGATGCTAGGATCCTACAACCTGACCGTAACGGAGCTGGATACCAGCTTATTCAGGTGAAACAGACACCATTGTGAGGGGCACCGCAAAGGTGCTGTGGGGGGGCAGGATCTGGTTGTGAGCTAGTCACCCGTTTGGCAGCGTCTGGCGATCAGGCGCTG
>RFHL01001232.1 GCA_003696875.1 Bacteroidota bacterium
CGAATTTGTCGCCAGCATCTGGCCGGGGGGCGTGCAGCCCGAGACGGCGGCACCTGTGATGGTCCGGGATGGGGAGGAAGTCAGCTTGAGCTGCTCTACCGAGGGGGCCTCGCTGGGCTATCAGCTGCTGGCCCCGGGCGACAGCCTCGCCCCGGCCTGGTCGGTCTACACCGGTCCCTTTGCCGCCCCGGCGGGGCGGCAGGTCGTGGCGGTGGCCCATCGCCTTGGCTTCGTGCCCAGTACGCCGGTCTATGAGGAGCAGGGGAGCGGTCAGTAGCCGACCCCTTGCTTCGGCCCCTGTCGCTGCGCTACAAGGGGAACCAGCGTCAACAAATGCACAAGCGCTCCGGAGAGGAGCGCTTGTATGCTTGATAGCCTTGGGCTTGTGTTCGGAATCAGACCGTTTGAGACATGATCAGTTTCAGGTCGAGCGGGGTCAGGATGCACACGGCATGGGGGGTGCTCCCTTCTTTAACGGTGGTCGGAGAAATGTCCAGCAGGAGGGTTTCCCGATTGTCCTGATGATGCGGGAGCGGGAGTAGCTCCGAGAGGGCTTTACCTTCCTGCATCGCCCGGCGCACCCGCTCCACCTGCTCCTTGGCGGCACCATTCAGGAGGAGCAGCGCCGGGAGCAGGGCGTTTTCCTGCGACTTGGGCAAGAGGATGGGCAGGGCCTCATTTTTCCAGATGATCTCTCCGGTGTTCTTGGCAATTATCACCCCACCGTGGGTTTGGTTGGCTACCATGGAGAGCATTTCCAGGTAATGGCGGTTTTGTTCTTCCTGGGTGATGTCCCGTACGGTGGTGACCTTCAGGCGGGTACCGTCTTGCTTGACCACCCGTTGGGCCGAGACATAGATTTTTATCAGGCTCCCATCTTTGCGCTGTACCTCCCACTCACCCGGAATTTCGTCTTGTCCCTCAATGAAGGCGTCATGCAGGGCTGTGGCAGCCTGTCGGTTGCCTTCGGGGACCACCAGGGTGAAGTGCTTGCCGATCAGCTCATTCTTCTCATAGCCGTAAATGTTGCAGTACCCTTGGTTGACCTGGTAGAAGTTGCCGTTTTGGTCGGTGACGCAGATCCCCGTCTCCGTGGCATTGAAGATAGAAGCCATGAGCTTCTCTTGCAGGTCGAGGCGCAGCAGGGTAGAGCGCTCCGTGGTGATGTCCATGGAGCCCAGCGAGATCCCGGCAAACTGGTTCTGCTCATCCGTGACCGGGATGAAATTGTACCGAATCCAGCGGGTGGGCCCATTGGCCATGGGATATTCCCAGTCGTGGGTGACCCGCTCGCCATTGAGCACCTGCCGGAAGGTTCGGATCACGTCCGGGACCTGATGTTCGGGGAAGAAGTCCAGAATGCTGATGCTCGGCTGCAAGTCCCGGTCAAACAGGGTATGATAGTGCTGCCGCGCCGTGGCATTGAACGTGATGATGGTGTAGTTCTTGTCCAGCAGCACATAGCCCTGGAAGGTGTGATTCAGCAGCGCATGCAGGTTGTTTTCCGACTCGGTGAGCTGGTTTTCTTTCCACTCAAGGGCTTCGTTGGCGGCTTTCAGCTCGGCATAGGCGATCTGGATTTCCTCATTGGTAGACTGTAGCTCCTCATTGGTGGTCTCCAGTTCCTCGTTGGAGGATTGCAGCTCTTCATTCGCGCTTTGGAGCTCTTCATTGAGCGATTGCAGTTCCTCGTTGGAGGTCTCCAACTCCTCGACAAAAGATTGCAGGTGTTCGCGGGTAGCGGCTAGCTCTTGTTCCAGCTCAATCACGCGGGGATCTTCACCGGTATCTTCCCGCTCCTTGAGGTGGAGCTGAATCTGACTCGGGTTGATCTCCTCAAAGACGATGGCAAAGAGGGGCCCGTCTTCATTGGCATACATCAGCGGCTTGACGATGATGCGCACGAGGTGGGTAGCATCGACCTCATTGACCTGACGGAACCCGCTTTGCAAGTCGGAGTCTCCCTTGAGCGCCCGGTTGAGCAGCGATCGCAGGTCGATCTGCAAATCTTTGTGACAGTTCTTGAGGATATTGGCCGTCATCGCCCCGGAGGAGAAGCGCAGGAAGGGGTGAATATCGCCGTGAATCTGGAGGATATCGAAGGTGCTATTGACGATAACGTAGGGGAAGTCGTAGGTGTGAAAGAAGGTCTCTTTCAGCATCTCGGTCATGGTATATGACCGGCGGGCGGTGGGGGTCCGGGTGCTGGGGGGCGTGTTTTTGTTGGGCTTAAAGGCCGAGAAGCGAATGCTGTGCAGCACGCTCACCTGCTTGCGCCGGAAGAGTTTGTGCGGTGTGCTGACCGTCGAAAACAGCTCCGAAAATTGTCCGATGCTTTCCGACTTGCCCAGCAGGAGCAGGCCGCTGGGATTCAGGGCATAGTGAAAGACCGGGATAATATGCTTTTGCAGATTGGGACCAAAGTAGATGAGCAGGTTCCGGCAGGAAATCAGGTCCAGCTTCAGGAAAGGCGGATTGACCGTAAGGTCGTGCTTGGAAAAAAGCACCATGGAACGCAAGGCCTTCAGGACCTCATAGTCCTGCCCGCGCTTGAGAAAGAACCCTTTGCGTACCTCGTCGGGGAGCTTCTCCACACTCTGCGGGGGGTAGATCCCCTTTCGGGCGATCCGGATGGCGCGCTCATCAATATCCGTCCCAAAAATTTGCACCGGCGTCTGATGAAAGTTGCCCTGCAGCAGCCGATACAGAATGATGGCGATGGTGTAGGCTTCCTCGCCCGTGGCACAGCCCGGTACCCAGATCCGGAGCCCTTCGCCAGGCGGCTTGACCTGGACCAGTTCTTTCAGGCGGTTTTCCAGCTCTTCGTAGGCGCCGGGATTGCGGAAAAACTCCGTGACCCCGATCAGGATATTCTGGAAAAGGGCATCCACCTCCTCGGGATGCTTGTCGATAAATTCCACATAGCGGTTCAGGTCCGGCATCTTCAGCATCTGCATCCGCTTCTCCAGCCGGCGACTGATGGTCGCCGCCTTGTAGTTGGAAAAGTCGGTCCCCGTGCGCTGCGAGAGCAGCCCGAAGATACGGGCCATGCTGTCCTGATCGTGGGGCACTTCGTCATCCTCAGATCCATCCTCATCGATCTGGTTGATCAGGTCCAGCAGGGCCGCCGTCATCTCTTTGGGCGGGAGAATCTTGTCAACCAGTCCGGTGGCGATGGCCGCCCGGGGCATGCCGTCGTAGCGGGCACTCTGCGGCGACTGCACCAGGGCAATGCCGCCGTGGCTCTTGATGTGACGGATCCCGGAGGCCCCGTCACTCCCCGTGCCGGAGAGGATGATCCCGATGGCATGGGACTTGAGGTCCTCAGCCAGAGAGTGCAGGAGGGTGTCCACCGAAGGCTTGGGCCGCACCGCCGAACTGGGGCGCTGGAGCATGATCCGCCGGTTGCGGATCAGGATATCGCGATCCGGCGGTGTGATATAGATGTGTCCCGGTTCCAGAGGCATCTGGTTCCGGGCCTCAATGACTTGTAGTGGGGTTTCCCGTGAAAGCAACTCCGTCAGACGACTCTTGTAGGTAGGGCTCAGGTGCTGGGCGATGACCACCGCAAGCTTGCCGAGCTTGTCGGGAAGTTGAGAGACCAGGACAGAAATGGCTTCCAGCCCGCCGGCTGATGCGCCTATGCCAGCCACATAAAAATCCTCAGGTACGGGAGCTTCACTCATGGGGATAAATTAGAATCACAACATACAAGAAAATTAACATATTTCCCGGGACAATGGGTCATCGGGAGGGGGGAATTTTCCGGATTTCCTTACGTTTTGGGCCGGAAAGCGGCCGCCGCCGGGCTCAGAAAGCCCGGCTGGTCGCCTCACCCGCCTGGTCCGTTGTTGCCATCCCAACCAGCCGGACCAGCTTTCCCGCCTTTCGCCTGTTTAGACGCAAAAAAAGCTGTATCTTCCAGCTATACGTAACCTGCTATGAGAAACCAGCTATGAGGAAGAAGCGTGTCAGCATCACCGACATGGCGCGGGAGCTCAAGGTCTCCCCTTCGACCGTCTCGCGCGCCCTGCGAGGCGAGCCTCGCATCGGTAAGGCTACCCGCGAAGCGGTCCTGGCTCTCGCCAAGGAATGGGGCTACCGCCCCAATATGCAGGCGCTCAGCCTGCTCAACAACCGTACCCAGACGGTTGGCCTCATTGTCCCTGATTTTGCCCACCCCTTCTTTTCCGTGGTGCTGAATGGCATCGAAGATGTCACCCGGGAGGCCGGCTACCAACTGATGATTTGTACCTCGGACAGCCAGTATGAAAAGGAAGTACAGGTCGCCTCGCTCCTGGGCGATGCCAGGGTAGACGGCCTGCTGGTTTCCTATGCCCGGGACACCCAGGAGTTTTCCCACTTCCAGCGGCTGCAGGCAGAAGGGGTCCCGGTGGTGTTCTTCGACCGTCTCGCCGAGGACGTCGAGGCGTCCTACGTCATCACTGATGACTTCGAGGGGGCCCGGCAAGCCGTGAAGCACCTCATAGACACGGGTTGTCGTCGCATCGTCCACGTCAAGGGGCCAGAACATATTTCCACCACCTTCAACCGCTATCTGGGGTATCGGGAAGCCCTTAAGCAGGCGGGCATTCCCCTGGACCCCGAGCTGCTCTTTCAGGCCGAGGACGACAAGGGACAGGACCTGCTGGATATGGACCGCTTGCGGGACCTCCTGCCCAATATCGACGGGCTGTTTGTGTTTAATGATCTGATTGCCTACGAATTAATCGGCATTATCCGGGGGGTAGGCCTGCGGGTACCGGAAGATATTTCGATCATCGGTTTTGGCAACGATCCCTTTGGGGTGTATCTCACCCCTTCCCTCAGTACCGTGCACCAGCCGGCGCGGGAGATGGGGCAAACTGCCGCCCGGGTATTGCTGTCCGAGATGCAGGCCGAGCATGTGCCTCCCACCAGGTCCGAGCTGCTCCCCACCCGCCTGCTGCTACGGGGCACCACCCGTCCCCGGGGCTGAGATCCGGTACCAGGCCGCCCCGGCAAAGTCGCCGCAGGCATCGGTCTTCCAGTAGGTCATCCCCAGCTTTGTCAGGATACGCACCGAGGCCCGGTTTTCGGGCATGGCCCGGCCGATCACCTCCTCCAGCCGGAGGGGCCCCAGGGCATAGCTCAGGCTGGCGGCGGCGGCCTCCGTGGCGTAGCCTTTTCCCCAATATGCCCGCATCAGCCGGAATCCCAGGTCCACCATGCCATCGACATGGCGCTTCAGGCCACACCAGCCCAAAAAGGCCCCGTCGCTCCGCCGGACCACCGCCCACCGCCCAAAGCCGTGGCGGTCATAGTGGTCATAGGCTTCGATGAAGGCGGCGGCCGCCGCCTCGCTGGCAAAGGGGGTATCCCCCGTATAGCGCAGCACCTCCGGATCGGCGTTGAGCCGGTACAGCGCTGGCGCATCGGCCAGCGTCCAGGGTCGCAGGCCCAGGCGAGGTGTGGTCAGGAGAAAATCTGTAGGGGGCGTAGCATGAGCCATAGCTTTGTCTCCGGGCCTAGCGCAGGACCGCTACGTCCAGCTCAAAAACCTGCTCCATCTGGGTCCACTTCTCGTCGGGGGCCGCTTCGGCCACTGCCTCCTGCATCTCGCCCATCAGGTCCTCCCACTCCTGACAGCGTGGGTCCAGCTCCAGGTAGCGGGGGAAGTCCACCGCCGGGTCAAAGCCGTCGACCGTCTCCATGTACATAAAGAGCCGGCGACCCAGCAACCAGATCTTCATATCCAGGATTCCGACCGTGCGCAGGGCGTTTTGGACTTCGGGCCATACGTGCTCGTGAAGCCGCTTGTAGCGGGCAATGACTACAGGATCATCCCGCAGATTGACAGTCATGGCAAATGACGACATGGAAAAATAGGTATAGGTGAGGCGTGGACCCGCGCGCAGGGGCACGGCAGGATCAGCCTAAATATAGGGCCAAATTCAAAAACTCTGCTAAACAAAGCTTTGCATAGGGATAACCGGGCGGTTTCGGTATTTTGAGAAGAAACAGGTCGACACAGAATCCTGCCTCATGCGATCTCTGCAAAAACCAACAAGGAACCAGTAAAAAAGATATGGCACAGCTATTTGATCTAACTGGAAAAGTCGCCGTCGTCACCGGCGGCGGCAGCGGCATCGGCCGCAGCATCGCCCAGGCCCTCGCCGCGCAGGGCGCGGCCGTGCACATCCTGGAGCGCGATCCTGCTGCCGGAGAGGGCGTGGCGGCGGCCATCGCCGCCGCGGGCGGGCAGGCGCAGGTCCACGCCTGCGACGTCGCCCAGGCCCAGAGCGTCCGGGCGGCCATGCAGGCCGCCGGCACCGGCGGCATCGACATCCTCGTCAACAATGCCGGCATTGCCCACATCGGCACCGTCGAGACCACCTCCGAGACCGACTTTGACCGCGTATACGCCGTCAATGTCAAAGGGGTATTTCTCTGTATGCAGGCCGCCATCCCCTACATGAAAGGCCGCGGCGGTAGCATCATCAATATGGCCTCCATCGCCTCCGAACTCGGCCTGCCCGACCGCTTTGCCTATTCCATGAGCAAAGGCGCCGTTCTTACCATGACCTACACCGCCGCCCGCGACCTGCTGCCCCATCACATTCGCTGCAATGCCGTCTCTCCTGCCCGGGTGCACACCCCCTTCGTCGACGGCTTTCTCCGCGACAACTATCCCGGCCGCGAGCAGGAAATGTATGACACCCTCGCCGCCACCCAGCCCATCGGCCGTATGGCGCGGCCGGAGGAGGTCGCCCACCTTGTCCTCTACCTCGCCTCCGATGAAGCCAGCTTCATCACCGGCACCAATTTTCCCATCGACGGGGGCTTCATCAAGCTGAATACTTGAGAAGTGAGAAACGATCCCGCAAGCGGGACTTCGCTACGCTCAGGAGAGCTAGAAGCGGGGCCCGTGCGGCCCTGCCGCCGCAAATGGAAACGTCCCCATCGCCAGGAGGCGATGGGGACGGATTTTCGTTGCTTAACGCTTAACGCTTAACCCATCTCTGCGCCGAGGCGCTCCAGCAGGGCCTTGGTCGCGCGAATGCCAGCATATTCGTCCAACTCGCTGCCTTCATACTCGATGCCGATGTAGCCCGTGTAGCCGGCGGCCTTCACGATCTCCAGCATGCGGCGGTAGTCCGTCTGGGCCTCATTGCCTTCGGCATCAAAGACATGGCTCTTGGCACTCACGCCCTTGGCAAAGGGCATCAGCTCCTGCGTGCCCTGGTAGCGGTCGTACTCCTCTTCGCAGACGGTGCGGGCCCAGGCTTCGGCCGTGTTCTCCTCTGGCTGGCTGCGCTTGATGCAGAAGTTCCCGAAGTCGGGCAGGGTACCGCAGTTGTCCATGCCGACCTGCTGCATCACGCCGGACAGCCATTGGCCGTTGGAGGAGTAGCCGCCGTGGTTTTCCACGATCACATTGATGTTGTAGTCCTTGGCAAAGGTGGCCAACTCGGACAGGCTTGCAATCGCCGCCTGCTGCACCTCTTCGGCGGTGCCTTCGCCGTAGGCATTGACCCGGATGGAGTGACAGCCCAGGAACTGCGCCGCTTCGACCCACTTGTAGTGGTTTTCTACGGCCGTTTTGCGCTCGCCTTCATCCGTGTTGCCCAGGCCGCCTTCGCCATCTACCATGATGAGGACGTTTTGCACGCCCAGGCCATCGGTCAGGCTTTTCAGCTCGCCCAGGTAGGTCTGGTCCTTGGCTTTGTCTTTGAAAAACTGGTTGACATACTCCACCGCCGAGATGCCAAACTCGTCCTTGGCCACCCGGGGAAAGTCCAGGTTGGTCATCTTGCCATCGAAGATGGTCTTGTGCAGGGACCACTCGGCGAGCGAGATGTCAAAAAACATCCCGGAAGGCGAAGCCGCCTGGCTTTGAGCCTGGCTTTCGCCGCTCCCCTGTTCGCCGGAGGTGCAGCTTTCCAGCAGCCAGGGAGAGAGGATTAATCCGGTGCCAGCCAGGGCACCGCGGCGAAGGAAGGTACGTCGTTTTTGCATCAGTAGCGTAGTTAGAATAGATGGTCAAATAGAGAAGTAGTCGAATAGGGAAATGGTCAAGTGGGGCAAAGATGGGATTGGTCAAGTGGGCAAATCGGCAAGTAGGGTACATCTCCGGCTTGGAAAGTTGAGGCATAATACAAGCGAAAAAGTCAAAGAAGAGATCGAAGCGCGGAAGTGGGACAGGGAAGAAAATGATTTTCAAACCAACACCGCAACGCGTACCCTTCCCTACTTCCCATCCAAATAAAACCACTCCACGGCAAACAAGCCGCGGGGCGCGTCTCCGTCCCCCGTTTTTTTCGAAACCAAGTACAAAGTATGAAATCCCGCCTGTTCTTTCAAATCCAGGGTCGCGCTTTGGGGGGCGGGGATCTCCCCGGTCCCGGCTTCGATCCGGTGGCTGGCGAGCAGCGGCCCATCCGGCGCGTCGAGCCGCACCTCCAGGGTACCGCCGCCCGTGCCGCGGTAGCGGAGGTCGAGGCGCGAGATGCCCGTCAGGTCCATCTCGCCAAAGCCGGCATGGCCATCGCCCATAAAAACCAAGATGCTCATGCCATTGGTCTCATAGACGGAGGCGTTTTCTGTCTGAGCCATGTCAGCCTCGTCACCGCGGATGCGCGGCGAGCGCAGGATCACGGATTGGTGAGCATTGAGCGGGCCTACTGGCTCGCCGCCCTGGTCAGTATAGCTCACCCGCAGGGTGTAGGTCGAGCCTTCGCCCGCCCCGCGATGCTGATCAGTACGGAGCGTCCCGGTAGCCGGCAGGCTGGCCTTGCCGGGCGTGGCCTGGTTGAGGGACATGATGTACATGGCCATCTTGCGGGCATCTGCCGGCTCGATCTGTTGCTGGGCCGGCATAGCCTTGCCCCCCCAGATCCCGATGCCACCATTGATGATTTTGCCCACGAGGTAGCTCACGGCATCGTCCCGGTTTTCGTATTTCTTGGCCACCTCGGTGTAGGCAGGGCCTACAATATGCTCCTCAAAACCGTGACAGGCGATACAGCCTGAGGCGGTGATGAGTTCCTGCCCGGCGGCCAGCATGGAGGCATTGGCCACGGCGGCGTGGCCCTGCTCGTCTTCGGTGGGGTCCGAGCTGGCCTCCAGATAATCAAAGGTGATGCTCACGGCGCTGCTGGCAATGCTGCCTGCCGAGAGGCTGCCGTCCTCGGCGTCGGTCACGTCGATGCGGTAGGGGAGGGCCATACCCTCCCAGAAGAAGCTCTGGTTGCCGCTCAGTTGCACGTCGATCTGCGGCGGCGCATTGCCCACCCGCAGCTCGCGGGTGCTGCGGCCTTCGTTGCCTTCCTGGTCGCTCACGACCAGACGGATCTGGTAGATGCCCGGCTCGGCAAAGGTGGCCTCGACGGTTTCACCGCTGCCGGTCTCGCCATTGCCAAAGTCCCAGCTATAGCTGAGCACATCCTCGGCATCGTAGTCCATGGAGCGGCTGGCCGAGAGGGCCACCGTCATGGGGGCGGCGCCTACCGTGGCGTCCATGTCGATGCGGGCGAGTGGCGCCCGGTTGCCGGCCGCATAGTCGATGCGGGTGAGGCGGGCGTCGGGATTGCCCGCAAACCAGCGGGTACCGTATTCCAGCACATACAGGGCCCCGTCGGGCCCAAAGGCCATATCCACCGGGCTGGAAAGGTTCAGCTTCTCGGGGATAAAAGGGTCGAGCTTCAGCAGATCGCCTTCTTTGTTCATGGTGGCGATGAAGACCCAGTCGCGCATGAAGTCGTAGAC
>RFHL01001233.1 GCA_003696875.1 Bacteroidota bacterium
ACCTTTGTCCTCACCCTCACCGACGCCCAGGGCTGTGAAGCCCGCGACAGCGTCACCGTGACGGTCAATCCGCAGATCGTCGTGACGGCGGGACTGGCCGGGGCACCCTGCTTTGGTGATACCCTCACCCTGGGCGGCAGTGCCGCCGGTGGCAGCGGCGGCATTACCTATCTCTGGAGCCCGGGGGCCAACCTCGCCGACTCCACCGCCGATACCACGCAGGTGCTCGGCCTCACGGTCGATACCGATTTTGTCCTCACCGTCACCGATGCCGCCGACTGTAGCGCCGCCGACACCTTCACCGTTACCCTCAATGATCCCCTGGTGGTGCAGGTCCGGCCGGATACCATCCTCTGCTTTGGCGAGGACTTTGTGATAGACCTTGACGTCTCCGGGGGCTTCGGCAGCGGCTATGCCTTTGCCTGGACCCCCGCCGCCAGCCTGGTCGATGCCACGGTCGAGGACCCGCTGACTGTGCCGTTGGCTGCGACTACCACCTTTGCCGTCACCGTCACCGACGGGGCTGGATGCCAGGCGGTCGACAGCCTCACCCTCACGGTCAATCCGCCGGTGGTGGCCGATGCGGGTCCGGACTCGCTGGCCTTCTGCCAGGGGGGGCAGGTCACCCTCGGGGGTACGCCCGCCGGCAGCGGCGGCACCGGGCCTTATGCGTTTGCCTGGACGCCGGCCACGGGCCTCAGCGATCCGGCAGTCGCCAATCCCGCGGTCGCGGCCATCGATACCGCCCGCTGGTATGTCCTCACCGTCACCGATGCCCTGGGCTGTGTGGCCACGGACTCGGTCTGGGTCAAGGAGAATCCCGCCCTCCTCGCCCTGGCGGGTGCGCCCGACAGCCTCTGCTATGGCGAGGCGACGGCCCTCGGTGGCGCGGCCACCGGCGGTACCGGGCCCTACACCTTTGCCTGGACCAATGCCGCCAACCTCCTCTCCCCGGGGACGGCGGCCACCGGTACCCTGCCCCTGCTGGCGACCGAGACCTTTACCCTCACCGTCACCGACGCCGAGGGCTGTACGGCCACCGGCACCGTCGAGCTTTGGGTCAATCCTGCTCTCAGCTTGATGGTGAGCAACGATACCGCCGTCTGCTACCAGGAAACCGCTACCCTCGCCGCCAGCGGCGGTGGCGGCAGTGGCGGCTTTGCCTATGCCTGGAGCCCCGGCCTCTGGCTCAGCGATAGCACCGCCACCAGTCCCAGTGTGCTGGGGCTTGATGCCACCACTACCTTTGTCCTCACCCTCACCGACGCCCAGGGCTGTGAAGCCCGCGACAGCGTCACCGTGACGGTCAATCCGCAGATCGTCGTGACGGCGGGAGTCAGTGGTGGAGCCTGTTTTGGGGGAACCACCTCTCTCAATGGTACGGCCAGTGGGGGTACCCCAGGCTATACCTACCTTTGGAGTCCAGCCTTGGGCCTAAGTGCTACGAATATACCCAACCCTCAGGTAAATGGGCTTACGGCCAATCAGCTTTACCTCCTGCTAGTGACAGACAGCCTTGGCTGCACGGCAGCAGACAGTGTAACGGTCTTTGTGAACGACGAAATCGTGGTCGAAGCCGGCATGCCGGACAGTATTTGCTACGAGGCTCCATTCTTATTGAGTGGGACAGCCAGTGGGGGCGCGCAGCCCTTTTTGAGCTACCAATGGACCCCGTCCATAAACGTGCAACAGCCCGACAGCCTGATGACGCTGGTAAATGGGCTCACGGTGACGACGACCTACGTACTGACCGTGACCGATCAGGCTGGTTGCAGCAGTAGCGACAGCGTGGAGATTTGGGTAAATCCTGAGATCATGGTCGATCCGGGATTAGATCGCACCTTTTGCTTTGGCGACACGAGCTATCTGGGGGGAAGTCCTACCGCTCAAGGAGGCAGTGGCTTACTTTCCTACGTCTGGGCACCGGTCCTGGCCCTGAGCGATCCATCGGCGAGCAACCCCTCCGTAGCCGGCTTGGATAGCAGCCTGACTTATTTTCTGATGGTTACCGATAGCCGGGCTTGTCAGGACTCCGCTTCGGTGGTGGTGGTGGAAAACCCTCAGCTATTCCTGGATGCGGGAGAAGCGGACAGTGCCTGCTACGCGACCCCCGTGACCTTACAAGCCACAGGCAGTGGGGGTAGCGGTTTACTCGCATTTACCTGGACACCAGCCTCCATATTGGCCACTCCTGGCAGTGCCCTGACGGCCACCCTGCCCCTGACCGCTTCACAGTCGTTTCAGGTCGTCATGACCGACTCGGCAGGTTGCCAGATCACAGATTCCGTATGGATCACGGTCAATCCTCAACTCACGGCCGATGCGGGTCCGGACCAATTCATCTGCTTTGAGGAAACCACGCAATTGAACGGCGGAGCCAATGGGGGTACCCCCGGCTACCACTACCAGTGGTTTCCAGCAGCAAATTTGAATAGCGATACCTTGGCCAATCCTACAGTGACTGGTCTGAGCCTCACCACGACGTTTATGCTCGTCGTGACAGATGCCACGGGTTGCACCGACACGGCTACTATGACCGTGACAGTCAATCCAGCCCTAGCGGCCGATGCCGGTGGAGACGGGGCGATCTGCTTTGCCGCGCCAACAGCCCTCAATGGCAGTGCCAATGGGGGCACCCCTGGTTACAGCTTTATATGGAGTCCGGGAAGCAACCTCACCGACTCGACGGTGGCCAATCCTGGGCTTTTGGGCTTGACGGGCAGTGACACCTTTAGCTTACTGGTAACGGACGCGGCAGGCTGTACGGCTACCGACTCGGTGACCATCGTGGTCAATCCAGCCTTGGTCGCCCTCGCAACGGGGGATAGCGTTTGCTATGCCGACACGGCCCAACTCATGGTCCAGGTTACGGGGGGCAGTCCCGGCTACAGTTATGCCTGGACGCCTAGTTCTGGGCTGAGTCAACCCGACAGCGCCAGCACATCGGTCATCCTGCCCACAGCCACTGCGACCTACACCGTCGTGATCACCGATGCAGCAGGCTGTCAAGACACGGCGACGGCAGTGGTGGATGTGAATCCTCCGGTGGTCGCGTCAGCAGGTCCTGACCAAGTCCTGTGCTTCGGTGACACCCTCAGCCTGGGCGGCAGTCCGAGCGGGAGCGGGGGCACGGGGCCCTACCAGTACGCGTGGGTGCCTGGCACCGGCCTATCCCAGCCTACGGCGGCCCAGCCCTTGGTCAGTGGCTTGGCAGGCAGCTTGACTTATTCCCTGGTCGTAACCGACTTCAGAGGCTGTACCGATACCAGCAGCACGTTTGTCTATGCCAATCCCTTGCTAGTGGTGGATGCGGGGCCCAATGACAGCATTTGCTATCAGGCCAGCTACGCCCTAAATAGCACCGTGAGCGGGGGAAGCGGGCCTTATCAATACCAGTGGAGCCCGGGCCTGGGGCTGAATCAGATAAACATCCCCAACCCTCTGAGCAGTGGGTTGAGTGCTAGCCAGACCTATGTGGTGAGCCTGATCGATTCGGTAGGCTGCCCTGCCAGCGATAGCATGACGCTGTGGGTAAATCCAGAACTGGTTGCATCGGCCCAGAGCGACTCTCTTTGTGCAGGAGATGTGACCACCTTCGGGACGGTCGTAAGCGGCGGCTCTCCAGGCTATACCTACCAGTGGACACCTTTTATTTTCCTCAGCAATCCCCAAGCCCTGGATCCCCTGGTGAGCGGGCTGGACAGTACGATTACTTATACCTTGGTGGCGACTGACCAGATCGGCTGCACGGATACCACCTCCGCCACGATCACCTACGTTTCCCTGCCCAACCCAGATTTCATCATCGCCTATCCCTGCTTCAACACGCAGAATAGCGCGGCCTGTGTCAATGAACTCATTACCCTGATCGATGCCTCCAGCACCGACAGCCTGGGAACTCCTATCGTACAGTGGGAGTGGGATATTGACAGCGATGGCACCATCGACTTGGTAGGAGACTCTGTTTCATTCTCCTATCCCCTGCCTGGTCAGTACACCATCACCCTGATCACGACTTCTATCGCAGGCTGTCAGGACTCGTCTCAAAAGGTGCTGACTATTGTCGAAGTGCCGGTGGCAAACTTTAGCCTGGCTCCAGATTCTGGCTGTGCACCCCTGAGCGTAACGGTGACCAATCTCAGCCAGGGCTATATACTCGGCTACGACTGGGTCGTTTATGGACTCGATGCCAATGGCAATGCGGTGCCTTTCTATACTACCAACCAGCAGGTGCCAGGAACCCTGCCAGTTTTCCCGCAAGGCCAAACGGGCGACACGACCTACTACCTTTCCCTCACCGTCTCCAATTGCTGTGGGAGTGACTCCTATGTCGATTCCTTTTTGATTGAGCCCCTGCCCATCGCAGGGTTTGTCACGACCCAAGATACGGGTTGTTCCCCCCTGCCGGTAAGCTTCATGTTGGAAGGCTTGGTTACGGTAGCCCAGACCGATAGCGTGGTGTTTTTCTGGGGAGATGGCAGCAGCCCCCAAACCATATTTCCCAACCCTCCTGGTGCGCCGCTGATGTGGGACACGGTCCAGCATGTGTTTGTGGGGCAAGCTTTTTTCGACACGGTATATCAGGTGTGTCAGGTCGCTTATAGTGCCTGTGGCACCGATACCTTCTGCCGGGACATCTATGTCCGGCCCAATGGCGTGCAGGCTTTCTTCAACACCAGCAACTTCGATGGCTGCGCCCCCCTGACCGTGCGGGTGATCGACTTTTCGGTGGGTGATAGCATCATCACCAGCTATTGCTTTGACTATGATAGCGTCGCGGGGGTATGTAACCAGTTTGTGCAGTTCCCAAACCAGGATACCGTATTTCATACCTACAGCCTACCGGGTGACTATGTGATAGCCCAGTTTGTCAACAACGGCTGTGGTTACGATACGGCCTTTTTCACCGTACAGGTGCGGCCCCTGCCCGTATCAGACTTTAGCACCACGGGTACCTGCTTCGGAGACAGCACCGCCTTTATCAACCTCAGTAACATAGACCAGACCGCCAATGCGGCAGGAGCGGCGATTGCAGGGTATGTGTGGTACTTTGGCGACGGAGACAGCAGCCTGCAAGAGACGCCAGTGCATCTCTATGCTGCGCCTGGGACGTATAATGTGACCCTGGTGGCCTACTCTGACCGGGGCTGTACCGACACCCTGGTGCAGGCGGTCACCATTCATCCCAACCCAGTGGCCGCCCTCACAGTAGACAGCACCTGTCTGGGCAACCCCTCCTGGTTACAGGATATGAGCCAAGGCTTGGGGGGCACCCTCACGACCTGGTATATCGCATGGGGCGACAATACCGATACCACGCTCACGGTGGGCAACTGGCCGCTGGGCCATGTCTATGGAGCAGCGGGCACTTACACCGTCACCTTAACGGTGTCGGACGTGAATGGGTGTAGCCATAGTGCGACGGCCCAGGCCGTGGTAGCACCCCTTCCGCAGCCGGCCTTTACGACGGGTACGGTTTGTACGGGCACGCCGACACCCTTTACCTTCACCGGCGCAGCCGGAACCGGAGGCAGTCCCCTGGTGCAGTGGGATTGGCAGTTTGGGGACAACAGCCAGGCGAGTTTCACCCAAGGGACAGCCTTCACCCACCTCTATCCGGGGCCGGGCCTCTACGCGGCCACGCTGATTCTGACCGATGCCCAAGGCTGCCAAGACAGCCTCACGCAGGCCGTGCAAGTAGATACCTTACCGGTGACGGCCTTTGCGGCGGCCCCTGTTTGTGAAGGCAGGGTGACCCTTTTCACCGATGCCAGCCTGCCCACCAGTCACCCCCTCAGCAGTTGGACCTACGACTTTGGCGATGGGACCCAAGGCCAGGGACCGAATGCCAGCCACCTGTATGTCCAAGCCGGGACTTACCTGGTCAGCTTGACCGTAGGGGATATGGCGGGTTGTACGCAGACCTTTGTCGATACCGTGCGGGTATGGCAGCGACCAGAGGCGCAGTTCATCCCCGGCGATACGGCCGGTTGTGCGCCTTTGGGCGTGGCCTTTGCCGACCGTTCGTTGCCGGGAGATGCCGCCTTGCAAAGCTGGGACTGGACCTGGGGAGATGGCAACACGGGCAGTGGTCCTGCTCCCTTTTACCTCTTCAGTCCTCCGGGCACCTATGCCGTGAGCCTGACTGTCACCGATACCTGGGGCTGCCGGGACACTGCTAGCCAGGAGGTCACGGTCTGGACCTTGCCGCAGGCGAATTTCGGGGCCGATATCCAGCGGAGTTGTGCGCCCCAGGTCGTGCAATTTGCCGACGCCTCCAGCGGTGACCGGCCGCTGCTGAGCTGGCAGTGGACCTTCGGAGATGGAGGACAGGCCAGCGTGCCGAATCCAGCCCATGGCTATACGCAAGACGGCACCTATACAGTCACCCTGATCGTGACCGACAGCCTGGGCTGCCGTGATACCCTGGCCCGACCCGCCTATATACGCCTGTCGCACCCGGAGGCGGCCTTTACCCAAAGTGCCCCCAGTACCTGCCCCGGCGGTAGCGTACAGTTTAGTGATGCTTCCGCAGCCGACACCACCCTGGTAGCCTGGTATTGGGACTTTGGCCAAGGCCAGACAGCGACTGGGCCTACTGCGACAGCCACCTATCCCACCCCCGGCCTGTACAGCGTACGCCTGATCGTGGAAAATGCCCGCGGCTGCCGTGATACCCTGGTACAAACTGCTGCGGTGCGGGTACACGAGCCTCCAGTAGCCGCTTTTATGTTGGTGGGGGGCGCGGCCTGCCGAGGGCAAGTGGCGACCTTTGCTGACCAATCCCAGGGCAGAGATGCGGATGTGATCGCCTGGCAGTGGGACTTCGGCAATGGCCAATTCGCTACGGGTCGGGATCCCCAGCTTACCTTTTCCTCCCTCGGCAGCTATAGCGTAAGCCTGACGGTGACCGATGCTCATGGCTGCCAGGACAGCACCCGGCAGACCGTGCGCATCACCGCTCCGCGGGCGGCCTTTGAAGTGCTCAATACCGCTCCTTGCGTGCCCGGCGACCTCTTCTTTATGGACCTCTCGCAGAGCGATACCGCCTTGGTCAACTGGTGGTGGGACTTTGGCGACGGGAGTCGGGACAGCTTTATTGTGAATCCTACCCATCGCTACCTGGAGACTGGGGCCTACCAGGTGCAGCTCACCGTAGAGGACGCCAACGGCTGTCTGGACTCCGTGACGCAGGAAGTGCGCGCCTACGAATACCCCATACCCCGGCAGGAATTCCTGATCCGGGCCACTGTGGACGAAGCCAGCCGGGACGCCTGGCTGGAGTGGGACAGGTTCCAAAATGCCGAAGGCGAACTCGTGCAAATCGAACGATCCGAGGATCATGGCCTCAACTATCTCATGATTCATACCCGGCCCTATCACCCCGATAGCACCCGCTTTATCGACCGTTTTGCCAATGTCAACCTCAGGCCTTATGTGTACCGTCTGGCATTGATCGATAGCTGTGGCAATCGTATGCCCTGGTCCCATCCCGCCAAGACGATATTTCTGAAGGCCGAGCCAGCCGGAGAAGGGGTGACCCTGACCTGGACCGCTTATAAGCGTTGGGCCAACGGGGTCAAATACTACACGGTGGAGCGGCGGGAGGCCGGCGGCTTTGTATCTCTGGAATCCGTCGAGGATACCACCTTTCTCGACAACAGGCCCCCTACTTCAGGAACCCAACCCATCCAATACCGCATACGCGCCTATGAGCGCTTTGGCAACGACACCTCCAGCCTGTCCAATACTGTGACCTACACGCCCGATCCAGAGATATTTGTGCCCAGCGCCTTCTCGCCCAACAATGACGAAATCAATGATCGCTTTATGGTAAATGGAGGTGTCTTACCCCTCTGGGCCGCCCGCTACGAGATCAAGATATTCAGCCGGATCGGGGGGGAAGAGGTATTTGCCAGTGAAAGCATCGACCAAAGTTGGGATGGCCGCAATAGAAGAGGGTGGGCCGTACCGGAGGGCGTGTATGTCTATGTAATCCAACTGACCTCTATGGATGGCTACAGCCGGCAAGTCTCGGGCACTATCACCTTGTATCGGTAAGGAGGGTGGGGAAAAAATCCCCCCCCTTCCCCCAAAAAATCCCGTAATTGCCGCCCAGCAAATTGCCGCTTATGCCTACGCCTAAATCTGTCTGGATCGATACGGATGTCGCCATTGGCACCAGTACCCCACGGGGGTACAACGATGTCGACGATGCCTTTGCCTTGCTGGACCTCTTTGCGGCA
Source organism: Bacteroidota bacterium (assembly GCA_003696875.1). Lineage (GTDB taxonomy): Bacteria > Bacteroidota > Bacteroidia > J057 > J057 > RFHL01. The sequence continues at coordinate 8,247 of RFHL01001233.1, forward strand.
CCGGAGGCGGTACAGATCCGGGGCATCAGTGTGGTTTATGGCAATACCACCCTGCCCAATGCTCTGCAGTTGGGCCAGGAAATCAGCGAGCGTTTTGGGGAAGGTTGGCCGGTGGCGGCAGGCGCCAGCGCCCCCCTGAACTTGAGGGAGGCCCAGCCTACCGAAGCCACCGAGGCCATGGCCCGCGCCTTGCGCGAAGCCCCCATGCATATCCTTGCCGTTGGGCCGGCCACCAATGTAGGCACGCTGTTGCTGCGCGAGCCGCAGCTCGCGGGAAAGATCCTGTCGGTCACCCTCGTGGCGGGCCGTCGTGGGCCTGACCAGCATTTCAAAGTCGGGCCGCATCACCATCCCCCCTTTCCCGATCTCAATTTTGACCTTGATCCCCTGGCCTTCCAGATCATGCTGGAGAAGGGTGTTCCGCTAAACCTGGCTCCCTTTGAGGTATCTCACAAGGTTTGGATAGACAGCGGCGACCTGGATCGCCTCGCGCGGCTCAATGAGGCCGGGGCTTATCTGGCTACCCACTCCCGGGCCTGGCTGGCCCAGTGGCAGCCCTTTGGAGCCACCGGCTTTAACCCCTTCGACGTACTGGCCAGCAGCTGGTTTATCGATCCCCGGGGCTTCAAGGCCGAGCGCCTACCGGTGCAATTCTGCTACCACCGCGACGATACGCGTCCCGATCAGCCAGATGCCTACAAGCCCTATCTGGTCGTAGACCGGCGCTTCCGGGCCGCTCCCAAGGTGCTCTATATCCATACCCCTCCCCCCGACTTCAAAGCGCGCCTGTGGGCGCGTCTTGCCCGTCTATCGTAGCCTGCCTCAGGCCTGCACCAGGAGCAGGACCAGCAGGTAGACCCACAGCACGCCCAGAAAGTGCCAGAAGAAAAGGGCCGATTCATGCAGGCGCCGCCCGCGGCGCGCATAGGATCGCCAGACGACCGCCAGGAAAATGAGCCCACCTACCAGGTGGGCGGCATGTAGTCCGGTCAGCAGGTAGAGAAAAGCCGCCTTGCGGTTGAGCATCCAGTCGCCGCCCGCCTGATAGAGTTGCACCCAGGCGACCGCCTGGGTAGCGAGAAACACAACGCCCAGGCCTGCTGCCGGCCCCAGCAGCGTGCGCCCCCGCTCACGGTCCTGCCAGCCCTTGTGCAGCAAAAAGGAGCTGATCGCCAGAATCAAGGTGGAGAGAAAAAACAAGGGTGGTACCTGCAGGCTGGTGTCTGGCCGGGTACTGAAGAGAAAGGCCAAACCCAGGGTTCCAAACAGCAGAATGATGGTCACCATCAGGATCCAGAGACCCATCTTCCCCGCCAGGGCGCGGGCCTCCGTCTCATGGGCAGTTTCGGTCATATCAGCGGCAGCATTTTGACGAAAGGCATTCATTCTCAATAGATACGCTTCGTTCTGAATCAAATGGAACAGGCTGGCCCCGTAAAGGTCACCCCGGAAAAGGGGGGAATCGCAGTTGGAGAAAGCCTTGCCAGCCCGGAAAGCAGAAAAATAACCTCTCCTGGCCGGAATTGTTCGACTCGTAGTCCGGCCCAAAACCAGAAAACCAGCCTCTGGAGGCCCCTGACACCCATTCCATCGCACGAATTTTGGACCGCCTTGTAGGCTGGCCTTACATGTGTTAGAGGGCTATCCCTTCTGCGTATCGAATGTGAAAGGGCTTGGGTACTATTGTAGCACAGGCAACGCCTGATCCGAAAGGTTCCCTTGTTTGGTCTTTCACCTCTGGAAAAGCATACCATGGCGCTCCCCAATAGAAAAGAACTTCCCTTCCTGCTGGCCCTCCTGGACGATGATTCCTACGTGGTCCGCAAAGAGGTCACCATCGCCCTCAAGCGATTTGGCCCGGCTCTGGAAGATGAAGTACAGAAATACTACCACGAGCTAGATCCCTACCGGCTGGAGTTGCTCGAGGAAATCCTCGAAGAAATCCGCCGGGACTTCCTGGGTAGTGACTGGATCTCCTGGCTAGACCTGGGCAACACCAAGACCGCCCTGGAGGATGCCCTGGTGAGCCTATCCCGGCTCATCATGCCCGGTGCGGCCGAGCGTATCGGTGCCCAGCTCGACGGACTGGCCCGCAAGTTTGTAAAAGCGAGTACGGAAAAAGACGTGCCCAGCCTGATCAACTTCCTGCTCGGCCCGGCCGGTTTTCGGCCTGTCCCGGAAGATCGCCGCGACCTGCGCCACGACATGCTGGCCTACGCCCTCAAGACCAAAACCGGTAGCCCGCTGGCCCTGACCTGCGTCGCCATGCTGGTAGGGAGTCGCGTGGGCATCGACCTCCATGGCATCGCTATCCATGGCCACTTCATGCCGGTTGCCTTCTTTGAGGACGGGCTCACCCTCTACAATCTGGAAAACCACGGCAAGGCCGTCGAACGTTCCTCCGTCATGTACATGGAAGAAGCCCTGCGACGCAACCAGATCCTGCCGCACGAGATGAGCATAAGTGTCCCTGAAATCACCATGACCATCTTGCGCAATGCCATCGAGAGCCTGCTGAAGCAGCGGCGTCATCGCGAAGCGCACCAGTACGTGCTCCGCTACAAGTCGCTCGCGCAAGAACTGCGCAACCGCGACCTCCCCGTCGAGTAATGTCCGAATCGATTAGATAGGTATCGCCCGCCTTCCCAATGGGAGAGGCGGGCGTTTAGCATGGGCCCCGGCCCAGAAGCGGGGCCGAAGGATCACCGCAGATCTAGCGGTTCCGAATCCCCGGACGGATCGGCCGCCCGCCCTGCTGCTGTCGCCGCCGCTGTAGCTCCTGCAACAATTCCCGCTTGAAGTCCTGCTCGGCTTTGTAGAGCATCACCACCTTTCGGATCGGCAGCACCTGCTTGAAGCGGGCATGATAGCGCTCCGCGATCTCGTACTCCCGCCGCTTCAGGCCGATGAAATCATCGCTCAGACGCTCAATCTCCGCCTCGCTGCCATTGGCAAAGTAGAGATCACGCATCTGCTGCTGCTTGGCGCGGGACTCGGCCCGCAGGCTTTCCAGCTCATCGGTGTAGGCATGATACTCCGGCCAAAAACGCTGGGCCTCCTCAGCGGTCAGCGAGAGCCGTTTGGTAAAGAAAGCAATGCGAAAGGCATCGATGGCCTCTCCCCGGGCGGGCAGATCCTCGCCCTGGGCTTGCAGGGCCGGGAAAAGGCCCAGGCAAAAAAAACTGGTGATGAGAAGATATCGGATCATTTTTTTAGATGTTTAACGACAAAGTACAGCAGGCGGACCTAAAGGCCGACAAATAGCCTTTCTCGCTTCTGGCTTCTGACTTCTCGCTTCTCAATTATACGTTTCCAATAGCTCGGTTTCCAGGGCTTCCAGATCGACCTCGTCGAGGAGTTCCTCCACGGTCAACTCTTCCAGAGAAGGCGGCCTCAAGGCCGCCACGGCCTCCGCATCCATGACCTCCAGGATCAGATCAGCGGGCAAGTCTTCGGCCTCAATGGCCGCGAGCAGGTCTTCGGTCGGCACCTGAGCCAGACTGGGGGTAGCCGGGCTTGGGTACCGCTGCAGCAGCCAGCCCGCGACCAGCAGCAGGGCAATCGCCGCGGCGGCCCGCAGGCCGTAGGCC
>RFHL01001234.1 GCA_003696875.1 Bacteroidota bacterium
GGATAGACTATTTGCCTGGATCAAGACCACCCTGAGCCGTGGCAAGGAGGTGCGCATCGGCTATGCGCTGGAGGGCAATCCCCGCACGGAAGCGGAGGTAGAGCAGCTTTGTCAGGCCTTCGGCCTGGGGCATCGCTATGCCGCCATCCGGCCGCGGCTGCGGCCGCGTATAGACCTGGAACTGCAAGCCGGGGCCGCCGCCCCCGGCCGGTCGCAGTTGGGCGGCGCCCCGGACCTGCCGCCGGAGGTGGCCTGGCCTTTGTCCGATACCGGCACCCCCCTGGCCTTTCTGGCCCAGATCAACCTGGCGGAAGCGGCTCCACATGCCCCGGCCGGCCTCTTGCCGGCCACGGGGATCCTCGCCTTTTTCTATGATGCCGAAGCCCAGCCCTGGGGATTTGACCCTGAGGACCAGCACCGCTTCCGGGTCCTGTATCTGCCGGATACCAAATCCCTACAGCGACCTGCGTTTCCAGAAGCCCTGCCCGAGGAGGCCCGTTTTTCCCCCCACACCCTTCAGTTTTCTGCTTCCCTCAGCCTGCCGCCCTGGGACCATCCGGCCGCGGAGGGGCTCGCTTCTTCCCAAGAATCAAATGCCTATGATGAAGTGAGCAGTGGCGAAGACAATCAGATGTTGGGCTATGCCAACAGCATTCAGAACCCCATGGAGCAGGAATGTCATGAGCTGTACCCGCAACTGTGGGGTTTGGAAGCCGGGCTGCCGCCTTTCGATCCGGAAGACTGGGTGTTGCTGCTGCAGCTGGATTCTGACTTCGAGCAAACCGGGATGATGTGGGGCGATATGGGGCGGCTCTACTTCTGGATCCACAAACAGGATCTGGCTGCCCGCGCTTTTGCGCGGGCCTGGTGTATCCTGCAGTGCACCTGATGCTGCCTGCCTCTCCAACCAGAAGGACATGGCAAAACCCGTAAAAAGGTTGATCATCGTGATCGGGGCCCTGAGTGTGGTCTCGGGGGCGTATCTCGCCTTCAAAGGGGCTGAGTTTTCGGAATATTTCTCCGGCATCCTGATCGGCGTGGTGCTGATCGGGACAGCCCTTTTTACAAGGAACCCCCATCTGCCGGGCCTCTGGGCCCTGCTCCTGCTGCTGGCCTGCCAAGGAACCCCCGCTCCGGACGAGCCGGAGCGTTTTCCTTATCGCGGCTGGAATATCCTTTCCTCCCATCGCGAAAACGGCCTGCGCACCCTGGATCAGGCGGCCGCATACGGCGTCAACCACATCGAGCTGTCGCATTATCAGCTCTGCCACGACCTCAAGGACCTCCGCCAGCCCGAAAACCGGGCTGCTACCAACTTCTTCATCGAGGCCGCGCATGCGCGCGGCATTGAGGACGTCTTTGTCTGGGACCACGCCTTCTATGCGCTCGACTACTACCCCGACCGCTTCAAGGTCGAGAGTCAGAGTCGTCCGGAGGACTTTGCCCACCATACCACCAAGTTTGCCGGGGGCCTACAGCAGCAGCTTAATCTTGATGATCCAGCCTTCTGGCAATGGGTCTATGCCGACTACGATTCCCTGCTGGCCCTGGTGCCAGGGCTGGACGGGGTGGTTCTCACTTTTATCGAAACCGGGAGCTACGTCATCTATCAGCATTCTGAAAAAATGCCTGATCCCGCCCAGAAACTGGCGGCGCTGGTGGACTCGCTGGGGGGGCACCTCATTGACCGGCACGGCCTCAAGCTCACCATCCGGACCTTTATCTACAACCAGTTTGAGAAAGACATCATCCTCGATGTGCTGCAGCGCATCGAGCGGAACGACATCACGGTGATGATCAAGATGGTGCCCCATGACTGGTTTCTCACCTATCCCTACCAGGATTATGTGGCCGAAATCCCTTTTCCGGTGGTGATTGAGTATGACGGGGGGATGGAGTATGCGGGCGAAAATGTGATCGCCAACACCTTCCCGGACTACTTTGCGGATGCGTTTAAGCACTATGCCCGCTATCCCCATGTGGTCGGCTACTGCGCCCGGGTGGATCGCTTCGAAGAAACCACTGCCATCGGTACACCCGGTGAGGTGAACCTCTACGTGCTCAGCCAACTGGCGCAGGATACGAGTCTGGCGACGGAGGTCCTCACCCGGCAATTCATTGCCGATACCTACGGCCCGGAGGCCGTGCCCTGGTTGCAGCCGGCCTTTGACTCGGCCTTTTCCTTCATCCTCGCCAGTATGTACACCCTGGGCACCCACACCGCCAACCATTCCCGGCTCAACTTCCATCGCCCCAACATCTACCAAAGCCACACCACCGGCGAGTGGTATCCGCCTGACCAGCAGCTGCGCTGGGTAGGTCACGGCGTCAATCGTCGCTTCCACAATTACCGAGACGTCATCGACGTGCTTTCTTTTCCGCTAGCGCTCTACGGGGCCAGGCCCCAGCTCGCTGAAGAGAGACGTCATCGACGCACTTTCCTTTCCCCCCTACAAAACCGATACCGCGGCCATGCGCAAAGACCTGGCCTGGGTGGTGGATAGTGCCTGGCTGCATCCTGATGAGCGCATGAAGCCGGAGATGTTGGGGTACATCCTGACGGAAAAAACCTATGCGGTCGACCTGGCCGGGGAGATGCTGGCGCAGGTAGAGCGTGCCCTACCCCAGATTGCTGACAGCGCCTTGGCGCAGTGCTTGTACCATACCTTCAGGCGGTCGGTCATTTTTGCTCGTGAGCGCCGCGGGGCGGCGCAGGCGGTCTATGGCTACCGGCTCTGGAGCCGGGGCCCGGCCTATCGGACGGCCGGTCTGCGGGACACCATTCATGCTGGCCTGGCCGAGGCCGCGGCCAGGCTGGACAGCATCGATCGGTATCCGGTCCACACGCCCCTGGGGCAGTGGCGTTGGCAGCGTGATCGGGAGGCTTTTTTGGTGTACCAGCAAGCGATTACGGAGACCGGTTGGGAGGAGGTGGGCCTGGGAGGGGTGGTGGTGAAGTAGGGCGACTATTGCCTTTCGAAGCGAAAGGCGGGCGGTGTTGAGCGGAGGCGCTGGCGAAAGCTGTGGTTCCTCTGCACCCTATGCCGATATTTCCCGTACCTTTGCGGTATGCCCACCGCCCAAGACATCCCTTTTCTGCTCAAGCTCCTGGACGACGAGTCGCCGCTCGTGCGGCGGGAGGTAGAGGAGGCCTTGCGCTCATTTGGCGATGGGCTGGAGACGGTTCTCTTTCCCCACCTCCAAGCGCTGAGCCCGGAGAAGGAAGCCTTTGTGACGGCCCTGGTGCGGGAGCTGCGGATGGATTCCTTTGAGGCCCATTGGCTGGACTGGCTAGACATCGCCGACGAGCATCGGGCGCTCGAGTCGGCCTTTCGGTGGCTCTCCTACCGCGATGCCATGATCGGGGCGCCCGGGCTGGGCGAGCTACTCGACGAACTGGCCAGCCGCTTTCACGGGCTGGGCCATACGCCAGAGACCGACGCCCTGATGGGCTTTCTCTTCCGGCAGGAAGGCTTTGGCCCACCCCGGCGGGACTACTACCACCCCCGCAATTCCAACCTCATCTATGTCCTGCATCGCAAGGAAGGCCTGCAAATCAGCCTTACGGTCATTGCGGTGCTACTGGGCCGCCGGCTGGGGCTGGAACTGTATGGATTCAACCTGCCTGGCCACTTTATGATCATGGCCGGCGACCCGGCCGCCCCGGAGCTCTTTGATCCATTTAATAAAGGCAAGCGGCTTCCTCAGCGCTCCATGGGCTACCTGGAGCAGTCGCTGGCCAAGCGGCAGACCACCCTGGCCGAACTACGGGCCCAGACCCATGAGATCGTGCTCCGCGCTTTTCGCAATCTGATCAATGCCGCCCAGCAGCGCCCCCTCCCCGCCGATGCGGCTTTTTATCAGGAACACCTCACGACCCTGATCGCTGCCCTCCGCGAGCGTCGCCGAATTTAGGCGCACGGCTTGGGTTTTTTTGCGTTCTTTGTGGCAACATTGTTTTTTGAGCCTGGTTATGATGCCCCGGGGAAGACAGCATCGCCATTTCTGACCCTCAGGCTGCCATTGCCGACCTGATACAAGAATCCGAATATCCCTGAGCGCGGCTTGCCGTTCCTGTAATTCGACCCCACCCAGTGGGTCCCTATTTTTATACCTGCAATATCCACTGGGAACCTCTGTCTTCCGACCTCTGGCTTCTGGCTTCTGACCTCTGATTTCGCCTCCGACCCATCCTATGTCCTCTAATCTGATCCGTATCATCGCTTTTAGTGCCGTGGGCCTGTTGCTTCTCTTTTTGATCCTGCAACGGGTAGGCATCTTCGAACCCAAGTCCGAACCCGGGGCCGCGAGCGGCCCCAGCACTGCCCCCCCCCTGCCGGTCTCGGCTTTTGTGGTCAAGCCCGTTTCGCTGACCGAACGTCTATCGGTGAGCGGTACCGTGCTGCCCGATGAGTCGGTAGAGATCAGCAGCGAGGTGTCGGGCAAGGTGGCCACCATCCATTTTCAGGAAGGCAGCTTCGTGAAAGAGAACCAGTTGCTGGTCAAAATCAACGACGATGAGCTCAAGGCCCAGCTTAAGCAGGTCGAGGTACGCCTCGACCTCGCCAAACAACTGGAGGCGCGCCGGGAAAAGCTCCTCGCCGGCGGCGGGGTGAGCCAGGAGGAGTTTGACGAAGCGCTCACCGAGCGGGAGAGCCTGGAAGCGCAGGCTGCCTTGCTGCAGGTGCAGATCGACAAGACCGAGATCCGGGCGCCTTTTGCCGGCTATATGAGCCTGCGGGAGGTGAGCGAAGGCAGCTACCTGACCCCAGGCCGGCGCATCACCACCTTGGTGCGGACCAATCCGGTCAAGATCGAATTTGCCGTGCCGGAGAAATACGGGCAGATCTTGGGACCGGGCACGGACGTGCAGTTTACCGTCGAGGGCGTGGAAGGCAGCTATAGCGGCAAGGTCTACGCCCGGGACCCCTCCATCGATCTGGAGACCCGTACCCTGGTGCTGCGCGCCCGCAGCGCCAATCCGGGTGGCAAGCTCCTGCCCGGCGCCTTTGCCAATATAGAGGTGGCCCTGGGCACCTATCCTGAGGCCCTGATGATCCCCACCGAAGCCGTTGTGCCTGAACGCGAGGGGCAAATGGTCTATGGCTATACCGGCGGTACCGTGACGCCGCATCGCGTCACCACCGGCATCCGGCAGGCCGAGCAGATCCAGATTACCGGCGGCCTGGAGGCCGGCGACACCATCCTGACCACCGGCCTGCTACAGGTGCGCCCCGGCGCGACTGTGACCCTCAGTGAGGTGGAGTAAAAGCGTTTCGGCTTCAATCTTTCCATGATTGGGGAGGGAATTTGCACCCGGTCTCGCCTCTCCTGTCTAAACATCTTTGCATCTAGCTATGAGTCTTTCTTCTGTAAGCATACGCCGGCCCGTCCTCGCCACCGTGATGTCGATCCTGATCGTCCTCTTTGGCATCATCGGGCTGTTTCAGCTGGGTGTCAGGGAGTTTCCCAGCGTGGACCCACCCATCGTCACGGTGAGCACCAGCTATATCGGGGCCAATGCCGACATCATTGAGTCCCAGATCACCGAGCCGATCGAGGAGTCGGTCAACCGGGTGGCGGGCATCCGCAGCCTGACCTCGGTGAGCCGCGACGGGCGCAGCACCGTGACGGTCGAGTTTGACCTGGACGTGGACCTCGAAGCCGCCGCCAATGACGTGCGTGACAAGGTCTCGCAGTCGGTGGGCGAGTTGCCCCCCGATGCCGATCCGCCCGTGGTCTCCAAGGCCGACGCCAACTCCTTTCCCATCATCTTTCTCAACATCAAGAGCGACACCCGCTCCCTGCTGGAGCTGACCGCTATCGCCGAGAACGTCTTCAAGGAGCGTTTTCAGACCATCCAGGGCGTGAGCGACGTACAGGTTTGGGGCAGCAAGCGCTACGCCATGCGGCTGTGGATGGATCCTGAGCGGCTGGCGGCCTACCAGCTGACCCCGCTGGATGTGCGCAATGCCCTGCGGCGCGAGAATGTCGAGCTCCCCTCTGGCCGCATCGAAGGCGATGCGACCGAGCTCACCGTCCGGACCATGGGCCGGCTGACGACTCCCAAGGAGTTTAATGAGCTCATCATCAAGGAGAATGGGGGTTCGAAAGTCCGCTTTCAGGACATCGGCCGGGCCGAGCTGGGGCCGGAAAACCTGCGGACCGTCCTCAAGCGGGACGGCATCCCCATGGTGGGCAACGCCCTCGTGGCCCAGCCCGGTAGCAACAACATTGCCATCGCCGATGCCTTTTACGAGCGGCTGGAGCAGATCAAGAAAGACCTTCCGCCCGACATCGAAACCGCCATCGGGTTTGATATGACCACCTACGTGCGGGACTCCATTGAGGAGGTGCAGCAGACCATTCTGATCGCCTTCGCGCTGGTGACGCTCATCATTTTCCTGTTTCTCCGGGACTGGCGCACGACCTTCATCCCCGTGATCGTGATTCCGATTTCGCTCATCGGCTCCTTCTTCATCATGTGGGCCGCCGGCTTCACCATCAACGTGCTCACCCTGTTGGGGGTGGTGCTCGCCATTGGGCTGGTGGTGGATGATGCGGTGGTGGTGCTGGAGAATATTTACGCCAAGATCGAACAAGGCATGGATCCGCAGGACGCTGCCCTCAAGGGCTCGGCGGAGATCTTCTTTGCCGTGATTGCCACCACCGTCGCCCTGGCGGCCGTTTTCCTGCCGGTCATCTTCCTGCAGGGCCTTACCGGCCGGCTCTTTCGTGAGTTTGGCATCACCATCGCGGGGGCGGTGATCATTTCCTCCTTCGTCGCCCTCACCCTCACGCCCATGCTCTCGGGCCGTATGCTCAAGCGGCGGGAGACGCCGCTCTGGTTCTACCGGGTGACCGAGCCCTTTTTCCTCTGGCTCACCGAAGGCTACCGCACCGCCCTGCGGGCTTTTATGCGCTTTCGCTGGCAGGCTTTTCCGCTGATGCTGCTCACCATCGGGCTCATCTTCTGGGTAGGCAGCATGCTGCAATCCGAGCTCGCCCCCCTGGAGGACCGCAACATGTTTCGAGCGGTAGCCACTGCTCCCGAAGGCTCGACCTTTGAGTATATGGAGGAATATATGAATGAGTTGGTGGACCTCATTCAGGAAAAGGTCCCGGAAAACCAGGGGATAGTTTCAGTCACCTCGCCCGGTTTTGCCGCCTCTTCTTCGGTCAATTCCGGCTTTGCCTTTACCATCCTGTCGCCCTCTGACGAGCGGGACCGCAGCCAGAGCCAGATTGTCGAAGACCTTTCTGGAGAGGTGCGTAAGCTGTCGGGCGCGCGGTCCTTTCTGGTGCAGCTGCCCACCATCGGGGGTAGCCGCTTTGGGCTGCCGGTACAGTACGTGCTGCAGGCCCCCAACTTCGAGGCCCTCAAGGAGCAACTGCCTGAGTTTGTGCGCCTCGCCAATGAAGACCCGACCTTTTCGGTCATCGACGTCAACCTCAAGTTCAACAAGCCCGAGCTGCAGCTCTCCATCAACCGGGAAAAAGCCCGTAGCCTGGGTGTCGCGGTCGAAGACATCGCCCAGACCCTGCAACTCGGCCTCAGTGGTCAGCGCTTTGGCTACTTCATCATGGATGGCAAGCAGTACCAGGTGATCGGACAGGTAGATCGTCCTTACCGGGATGACCCCTTTGACCTGCGCACCCTCTACGTGCGCAATCAGACCGGGCAGATGATCCAGATGGACAACCTCGTGCAGGTGCGGGAGCAGGTGACCCCCCCTCAGCTCTTTCGCTACAACCGCTACGTCTCGGCCACCGTCTCGGCCAACCTCGCCCCCGGCAGGACCATCGGTGACGGCATCGCCGCCATGGACGCCATCGCCGACCGGGCCCTCGATGAGCGTTTCAGCACCGCCCTCTCGGGTGATGCCAAGGAATTTTCCGAAAGCTCCTCCAGCCTGGTCTATGCCTTTATCCTGGCCATTGTCCTGATCTATCTGGTCCTGGCGGCCCAGTTTGAGAGCTTTCGCGATCCGCTCATCATCATGTTTACGGTGCCGCTGGCGCTGGCCGGAGCAGTCATTGCCCTCTGGTATTTTCGTGAGACCCTCAACATCTTTTCCCAGATCGGGATCATCATGCTGATCGGGCTGGTCTCCAAAAATGGCATCCTGATCGTAGAATTTGCCAATCAGAAGAAGGCTGCCGGCCTCAGCCGGCGGGATGCCATCATGGAGGCCTCCGTGGCCCGTTTCCGGCCCATCCTGATGACGAGCTTGTCTACGATTCTGGGCGTCCTGCCCATCGCCCTGGCGTTGGGAGCGGGCTCAGAGAGCCGCGTGTCCATGGGGATTGCGGTGATCGGCGGGATGCTGATCTCCACCCTGCTGACGCTGTTTATCATTCCGGCCATCTATACCTATCTCTCCGAAAAGGAAAAGCAGGTCTCCAATCTGGATGTGGAGGCCAAACCCGAGGCGGAGGTGGTAGCCTGAGGAGAGGTCAGAAGCGAGAGGTCGGACATCGGAAGTCAGAGGTCAGAAGACATAAAATAGAATGCCTCTGACAGCGCAAGCGATCTGACTTCTCTGTTCTGACTTCTCTCTACTCTGACTTCCCCGCTCACTCATGCTCCGTCGGCGGGACCACTCGTCCCGGGCGGCGCAGCACATAGTAGCTCAGGAAGACCAGCCAGGCGACCACCGTGCTGGCGGCGGCCAGCCAGATGGGGAAGGCCAGGGCCATGGTGACCGCATAGCCCCCGATGACCGGGGGCAGGAGTTGGCCCATAGCTCGCACCGATTGCTGCATACCGAGGGTTTCCCCCTGGAGGCGGGCTTCGACGGAGTTGGACAGAAGGGCCGAGAGGTTGGGGGTGGCCATACCCTGGGCGATGGCCACGAAGGGCACGGCGGCATACAGGCCCAGCGTGGTATCGGGTACCAGCAACAGCAGGTAGGCAATGACCAGCATCCCCAGTGAAAAGGCTAGGATGGGCACCGGGGCGAAGCGGCTGGAAAGGTAGCGCACCAGCCCGCCCTGGGTCAGGGCGATCACCACCCCGAGGTAGCTGAAGAGGATCCCGATGTCTTTTTCGTCAAACAGAAACTTGTCGATCAGGTAGATCTGGATAAACTGCGTGAAAAAGGCAAAACCGAAGGTGAACATGAAGAGGGTCACGAAGATGGTGCGCAAAGCCGGGCTGGTAAAGGCTTTTTTCAGGTTGGCAAAGCCCGCCCAGGGGCTGATGGAGGTTTCGGGATTGGGATTGGCATGGGTCTCGGGAAAGCGGAAGTAGACCAGCGCCAGGTTGAGTAGTACCAGTGCCGCCGAAAAGAGGAAAGGCGTGGCATAGGAAAGCCAGGGTAACAGCTCGTCATTGGCGAGCAGGCCCCCGATGGCGGGGCCCACCACAAAGCCCACGCCGAAGGCTACCCCGACCAGCCCGAAGTTTCGGGCCTTGGCTTCGGGAGTAGAGATGTCTGCTACAGCCGAGTAGATGACCGAGAGATTGCCCGCGGCCAGCCCCGAGAGGCTGCGCCCGACAAAGAGCAGCCAGAGGCTGCGGATTTCCACTCCGTAGGCAAATAGCAGGTAGCCCGTCAGCGTCACGAAGAGGCTGGTGAAGAGGACCGGCCGGCGGCCCCACTTGTCGGACATGCTGCCCAGCAGGGGGGCGCTCAAAAACTGGCAGAAGGGGAAAACGGCCACCAGGTAGCCGTAGATCTCGTTGCGGGTGCCGTCCAGCACCGAGGCGGCGAGCAGGCCATCAGGCTCCTTGAGGAGCGGGGCGAGGATGGGAATGATGATGGTTACGCCCAGCAGGTCCAAAAAGACCGTCAGGAAAATGGTGAGAATGGGATTGCGCCGGGGAGTCGTGGCCATAAGCAATGTTGAGGTGAGGCGGGCCCAAGATACGATACA
>RFHL01001235.1 GCA_003696875.1 Bacteroidota bacterium
ATGGGGTTATCAGTCTGTGAAGGCCGTGCGCCAGGCTTGCAGGCGAGCCAGGATCTGGTCTACGGAGATGAGGTCGGGCTCGCCTCCGCGGGCTTTCCACTCCGCGCCGCCCTCGGACAGGGCGCGCCGCCCCAGGGTGATCCGCAGGGGTACCCCCCTCAGGTCGGCGTCCTTGAAGCGGACGCCCGGCCCGGCGGCCTTCTTGGCGCGGTCATCATAGAGGACCCGAAAACCCGCCGCCAGCAAGGCGGCGTAGAGATGCTCGGCCTGGGCGATGGTTTCCTCTCCATCCGCCAGGGAGATGAGGGCCAGATCGAATGGAGCCAGCTCGGCGGGCCAGCTCAGGCCTTCCTCATCGTGGTGGACCTCGCACAGGGCGGTCATGAGTTCAGTCAGATCCCAGCCGACGTAGCCGAGGGCAAGGGGTTCAGGCCGGCCCTGAGAGCTCATGCAGCTAGCCCCCACGCCTTCGGCCAGAGCGGTACCGGCGGCCTCCAGCCGGCCCAGGGGCCGGGCCGGGAGGGTCTCTTCCTCCGCCGGAAGCTGATGGATATTGCCGGTTAGCTCGGCTTCGTAATCCCGGCCATATTGCACCTGTTTCAGGTGGGTGTGTGCTTTATTGGCGCCCGCTACGAGACCGCCGGCGGCGACCACCGATGTATCGGCTAGCACGCGCAGCCGGGGATGGGACAGCCCGACCGGCGAGGCGTAGCCGGGCACCGCGCCAACCTCCCGGAGGTCGGCTTCGGAGGCTGGTTCCATAGTGGTGGCGCCGACCCGCCGGGCCACGGCGGCTTCATTCACCTCCAGATCGCCGCGGATAACGACCATCAGGAGTTGTGGCTCCGTGTGACCGGCACAAGTGGCACGGTAGCATACGACCTTGGCGGTCTCGGCTGGGCTTATTTGGAGAAAGGCCGCCAACTCGGCGATGGTCTGGACGTCGGGGGTCTCGACCGGGGCCATAGGGTCGGCCGCCGGTGCTCCCTGGGCAAATATCAGACTGGCCAGGCGGCTGTCCATCTGGCCAGCATGCAGGCGGAGGCTTCCCTCCGGATGGGGTGAGGCCCAGGTCCAGGCGAGGGCGCTCCCGAGCAGGTTCGGTAACATGGCCACCGGCTGCCCTGGCAGGTCCCAACGGGTCAGAAGGTCGGAGTAGGCCTCCTGGAGGCGGCTCATCTCGGCTTCGAGGGCTTCTTCATCCGGGGTGAGGACCCAGGCCTCCAGCCAGGGGCGCCCGGATACCAGCCGCTGCTGCCAGAGGGTGGCCGGCAGTTGCCGGTAGGAACTGATCTCGCTGCGGGCCAGCCGCAGCAGGGGGACTTCCAGGGCCTGGGCCTCCCAACCGCCGGCGTAGCGGCCAAAATAATGTCCCTGCTCGGCTGGGCCCTCGGGTGCGAGGATCAGGGGTTGGGGAGCGTCAAGGGGAGCCCGGAGATGCGTGGTGAGGCGCGCCAGGGCGGCCACACCCAGTGGGGACCAGGCCAGGCGGCCAGGGCTGGTGGCGCGCAGGTAACCCGCGCGCTGAAGCAGCTTCATCCCCGCCGGGGCGGGATCGGCAGGATCTTGACGAAGGGTCGTGCTGAGGAGGGAAGAAAGACGCATGGGATTTGGACAAAAGAGACCGGAAAAGGGCCGGTTTTAGTCCAAATATACGACGATGCGGCTAATGACCATGTGCAGGTGTTCCACGCCTTCGGCATTGGTGGTGAAGACCTGGTTGCCTTGATATTTCGTCAGGAGTTTTTGGCCTTCCGCGTCAGGGCGGGGGCTGAGAACCGCGTAGAAGTACTTTTCGTAAGGGGCCAGGCTCCCTTTGCGCCAGGAGTGGATGGTGCCACTGTAGGTCCAATTGAAGCCATAGTAGCTGAAAGGGGCTTTATTGACCTTGACGGCCTCGCTGGCGGCGAGGCCGACGGTGAGGCCCTGGGGCGTAAACCACTGGGAACGAGGCTGGTCAAAGTAGACAGCCTTGATCTCGCTGCGGGTATCGTCTTTCCAGGTGATCCGAAATTCATTGGCGTTGCCGGCCCAGACGATGGTGCACTCCTCCTCTCGCTTGTCGGGCAGGGCGACCTGGCCCCGGCTGACCTGGCCCGGCCCGAAGAGGGAGACGAGGTCGGTTTCGGAGGTCTTGAGGCGCACGGGGCCTACCCGCTTGCCGGGTACGATCAGGAAATCCTGGCTCAGGCTGTTGTCACCGGCCGGCCCGCGGGTGCGGGCGGCGGGGTCGGTGCTGCCCCCACCCATCCCGAGAAAGTCTCGGTAGTTGGGCGCGATGTAGCGCACGCCCCCTTCGTGCACCCAGCCCATGACGCCGTCTTTGGTTTTAATCAGGATCCAGGGATCGATAAAGCGCTGGCCCCGCAGCATAAACTCGGTCTTGCGCACGGTGCGCTGATAGAGGTACTCGGCTACCTCGCCTTCCTGCATCAGGCCGATCTGGGGCATGTCTTCGCCGGGCTGGACCTTTACGACCAGCTTGTCCACCCAGGCCTGCACCTGGTTGGGGCGGGTCATGTCCTCAAATTCGGCCGACATATCACCGAGCCCCTGGACGAGCTGGTCCACGATGACCGCCGGATCCTGACTCCCGGGTTGACCGCCCGTGCCAGGTGTGCCAGGAGGCGCACAGGCCCAGGCGCTGCCCAGCAAAACAATCAGGACCCACAGGCGGGGAGAAAAAAAAGCAGACATGTCAGCGGGTTGGATGGACATGGAAAAGCGAAAACAAATCGGCCGAGACCCGGTGGTCTCCGCAGATTATACGCAATTCTCCTCGGAGAACGCATTTTTTTTTCTTGCTTTTTTTAAACTAAAAGGCAGAGTAGGGGGTTATCTTGGAAACGTAACGCAATAAGGATATGAACGCCGTAAAAACTGGCTGGACCACTCCCCAGATGGAGTTGCTTACCCACACCCTCAAAGCGATTGCCCACCCGATGCGGCTTTCCATTATTGATATTCTCGAGGGGGGACGGCGTATGACCGTGACGGAAATCTATACCGAGCTCAATGCAGACCAGTCGGCCGTCTCACATCATCTGAGTATTTTGCGTGACAAAGGCGTACTCAAAGCGGAGCGAAAGGGGAAGTTCATTTACTACCGCTTGCACAACTATGCCTACCTATCTTTGATTAATTGCCTTAACGATATACAGCGCGAGTCTATGCTCAACTAGCGCGCTGCCATAGCTTGCTTACTCACGTAGTTTTGCTTTGCGCCGGCCTCACTGAGAGGCCGGCTTTTGGTTAAAAGTCTGGTGGGAAGACGTTCTTGTAGTGCCCGTTGAGTTTGGCCTTGGCCTTGAGGCGCTCAGTTTCCATCACGACGGGGATGACCCGCTCCAGGTGGCGCAGGATATAGCGCAGTCGCTCCGATTCCTGGGGAAGAGTCAGGAGCTCATATTCTTCCTTCAGGGACATCCCGATATGGTGACCGATCCGGTACGAGAGGGCCTGGCTGGCGTCGTCTTCAAAAGATTTGGTGATACCCAGCGCCTGGTGCAGGCGCTGGAGGTTTTCCCGCACGGCGGCTGCCATCTCAGGGGTATGGTCGAGCACATCGTCGAGCCAGCGACCTTCCCCACCGGGGTAGAGGTGCCCGGGACTCAGCTTGTCAAAGCGCTCAATCTCAAAGCGGCGGATGCCCTCGGTTTGAATGTCCATTTCCCCATTGGCGTAGCGCTTGTCCATGCTGATGACCCGCACCTCCGTAGCGACCTTGGCGAGCTGCTGATCGATGACAGCCGGTATACCAAAAGTGAGTCTCTCGGTGAGACAGCTATGAATCAGCTCTTTGTAGCGCTCCTCAAAAATATGCAGGCGCACTTGCTCACCCGGATAGACGACAAGCCCCAAAGGGAATAATGGCAGGTACGTACCCATATCAGTTAAAATACTAAGGTTTGTGGATTTGGGGAAATCGGGAGGGGGCTTTTTTGCGAGGAAAAGCAGCCGCTTTGGCCGGGCGATTCGCTCTGCCTCAGGAAAAATCCCCTCAGGCTGTGTATCTTTACGCCCGCTTAGCCCGACTTATCCGGGCCTGCTTATGAAACGATCACTCAAGACGATTGCCCAACTGCTGCTGGGCCTGGGTATTGCTGGGTTGCTGTTGTACCTGACCTTTCGGGACAGCTCCCTGGGCGATATCATCCAGGACATGCGGGCCGCAGATCCGTTCTGGTTGGGAATGGGCGCGTTGGCCTTGCTCCTGATGTTTCTCTTTCGGGCGTTGCGCTGGCAGATGATGCTGGTGCGCTCCGGCCATCCGGCCGGGCTGTTTGCCGTGACCCTCTCAACCCTCATCACCTATCTGGTCAACAGCCTTACGCCCAAGCTGGGCGAGGTAGCGCGCTGCTCGGTCTTGCTCAAGACCGACAAGGTGCCCATTTCCACCAGTCTGGGTACGGTAGTAAGTGAGCGAGTGGCCGATATGCTGGTCCTACTTCTGGGGGTGGGCATCATTTTTCTGCTGGAGATCAACCGCTTGGGTGATCTGTTCGGGTCCATGTTTGCCCATTTGCTGGGCGAAGACCAACTCCTCGTCCTGGGAGGACTCGCCATAGTAGGCATGCTGGGACTGGTTGCGGGCATCTTGTTTCTGCGAAGCGAGCGCTTCAAGACCGGCCTCATGGGCCGGATTCAGGTTTTCCTCAAAAGCATGTTCGCTGCGGCAAGCAGCGTATTGCGGCTACGCCGCCCGTGGTTGTTTGGCCTCTACACCGGCCTGATCTGGTTTTTCCTGGTGCTGATGAATTACTTCTTCATGCTGGCCCTGCCCGCGACCAGCGGGCTGAGTTTTTACTTTGCTGTGCTCATTCTCTTCATCGGCGGTCTGGGTTGGGCGCTGCCGGTCCCCGGGGGCATCGGGACCACCCATTTCATCGTATTGCAGATTTTCCTCGCTTTCCTCGGCGAAGCCGGCCGGGAGCCCGGCCTGCAGATCGGCCTGCTGTCCAATGGGGCTACCTTCCTTTTCAACGTGGGCTTTGGCCTGCTGGCCTGGTTTGCCTTTCTCTGGCTGGTCTTTCGATCGGGGGCCGACAAAAAAAATCCGGGAGTCGCTCATTCCTGAGAAATTGTCCGTATATTTGCCCGGCAAATGTCCCATCTGCGCATGAGGGCCTGAAGCGCGCGTTTTTTAGGGTAAATCCCTTAGGTTCAGCACCTTCCTCCTTTTCGCCCTTGCGCCCCTCTTGATATTTGCCCTATGTCCCAACCGGAAAAAATTCGCTACGAAGGACTCACCTACGATGATGTCCTTCTCTTGCCTGCATTTTCTGAGGTCCTTCCCCGCGAAGTCGACACTTCGACGATGCTCACCCGCAACATTCAGCTCCACCTGCCGATCATCAGTGCCGCGATGGACACGGTGACCGAGCATCGCATGGCCATCGCGATGGCCGCGAGCGGGGGGATCGGAATGATTCATAAAAATATGTCTATCGATCAGCAGGCCGAGGAGGTGCGCAAAGTCAAGCGCTCGGAAAGTGGCATGATCGTGGATCCGATTACCCTGTCGCCCGACAATACGCTGCTTGATGCCTCTCGCATCATGACCGAGAACCGGATCGGCGGGATCCCGATCGTGGATAGCGGCCAGCGGCTGGTGGGTATTCTCACCAACCGTGATCTGCGCTTCGAAGTAGCCGATGGCCGCAAGGTGCGGGAGCTCATGACGAGCGAAAACCTGATCACGGCCCCGCAAGGCACGACCCTGGAGCAAGCCGAGGAGATCATTCGCCGCTACAAAGTTGAGAAACTGCCCGTAGTGGATGCCGATGGCAAATTGGTCGGGCTCATCACCTACCGGGACATCATCAAGAAGCAGACCTTCCCC
>RFHL01001236.1 GCA_003696875.1 Bacteroidota bacterium
ACCTTCATCTTTGAAGCCATCCTGGAACTCTTTCAGAATTCGGAGCCGATCGACATCCTGACCCTCAAAAATGCCCTGCAAAAGGCGGGCAAGCTCGACTTGGTGGGCGGGCCGCTCTACTTGACGCAGCTGACCTCCCGGGTCGCCTCTGCGGCCAACATTGAGTACCATGCCCGGGTGATCGCGGAGAAATTTATCCTGCGGCAGCTGATCTCCATCTCTGATGGTGTCATCAAAGAAGCCTATGATGAGACGACTGACGTGTTTGATCTGTTGGATCGGACCGAGCAGTCCCTATTCGAAGTGTCGGAGACCAACCTCCGCCGCAACTATATGGGCATGGCCGAGCTGATGGTCAAAACCCTGGAGCGGCTGGAGGAAATGCGGGGCAAAGACGGTAGCGTGGTGGGGATTCCGTCGGGGATCGCCGATCTGGACAAGATGACGGCAGGCTGGCAAAAGTCTGACCTTGTCATCATCGCCGCCCGTCCGGCGATGGGGAAAACCGCCTGGGCGCTGACCCTGGCGCGAAATGCCTCCCTGCGCTTCGGCGAGGGCGTAGCCATTTTTTCACTGGAAATGGCGGCGGTGCAGCTTGTGCAGCGTCTCATCACTGCCGAGGCCGAGCTGGACGCGCAGAAGGTCCGGACCGGTCAGTTGGAGGAGTACGAATGGAAGCAACTCATCACCCGGGTGGGTTCGCTCAACAAAGCCAACATCTTCATTGATGACACCCCGGCCCTCTCAATCTGGGACCTCCGGGCCAAGTGCCGTCGGCTGAAGGCGGAGAAAAATATCTCCATTGTCGTCGTCGACTACCTGCAGCTGATGTCTGGTAATCCCACCAAAAATGGCAACCGGGAGCAGGAGATCGCCGGGATTTCGCGGGCGCTTAAGGAGATCGCCAAGGAACTCGACGTTGTCATGATAGCCCTGTCGCAGCTGAGCCGCGCCGTGGAGAGCCGGGGCGGCGACAAGCGGCCGGTGCTCTCTGACCTGCGGGAATCCGGCTCCATTGAGCAGGATGCGGATATGGTCATGTTCCTCTACCGGCCAGAGTACTACGGTTTTGAAACGGATGACGAGGGCAACAGCACCGTGGGGCAAGCCGAGTTGATCATCGCCAAGCAGCGTAACGGGCCTACCGGTACGGTAAAGATGCAGTTTATCGGAAAATACGGTAAATTCACTGACTGGCACGTCGGCGGCCTGCCGGAGATGGGCACGATCGACCCCTCCCTGGGGGGCAACACCATCACGCTGCCATCGCGGATGAATCAGGATGACGGGGGAGACAATCAGGTACCCTTTTAACCAAACAGCCCCGACGGCCAGCAAATCGCCCTTTTGTATGCGCCGTATTCTCATCGTTCTGTTTGGTTTTTGGGGAATGGCTGCCCACGGGCAGGAGGTCCTGCAGGTAGACAGCCTGCCCTATGCCTGGCGTAGCTACGACTGCCTGAGGCTGTCCCAGCCGCCCGTCATTGACGGGCGGGGCGACGATGTCGCCTGGGCCGGCATTCCCTGGAGTGAGCCCTTTGTCGACATCGAAGGGGCCGCCAAGCCCCTGCCCTCCTACGAAACCCGCTTCAAGATGGCCTGGGACAGCAGTGGTTTGTATGTGCTGGCCCGCCTGGAAGAGCCCCAACTCTGGGCCACCCTGGAGGAGCGAGAGTCCATTATCTATCAGGACCACGACATCGAACTGTTTCTCGACCCAGGGGACGATACCCATCTTTATTACGAGCTGGAAATCAATGCCCTGGGCACCGAGTGGGACCTGATGCTGGTCAAGCCTTATCGGGACGGCGGCCCGGCCCTGCATGCCTGGGACATCGAAGGGCTGCAGACAGCCATTCATTTGCAGGGGACACTGAATGACCCGCGCGATACCGACACGGCCTGGTGGGCCGAGATGTTTCTCCCCTGGGGGAGCCTGGTCGAAGCGGCACCCGGCCGGCGCCTGCCGGCCGAGGGTGACGTGTGGCGCCTCGACTTTTCCCGGGTGGAATGGGATCTGAAAACCCGGCGCCGCCGGTACGAGAAGGCCATCGATCCCGCCACGGATAAGCCCCTTCCCGAGCACAATTGGGTGTGGTCACCACCCGGTAAGATCAACATGCACGAGCCTGAAAAATGGGGCTACCTGCGCTTCGTAACCGAAGCGCCTGAGGCTGTCTTTGCTCCTGGTCCCGAGTCCCATCTGAAATGGGCCTTGCGCGAGCTCTATTACCGGCAGCGGGCTTATCACGAAGCTGAGGGGCGCTATGCGCGCCGCTTTGATGAACTGGGCCTCTCCCGGGTGCGGGTGGCCGGTCAGTCGGTGGCCGTCAATATGTCGGGCAACGGCATCCAATACCTGATCTCTATCGCCCGGGCGGGCGATCCCCGTACCTGGTATATCGACCAGAGCGGCCGGACCTGGTCGGATCAATAAAGATCGTTTTCCCTCAAACTACCCCTCCCCAAGCGCTTACTTTCCATGCTGAGCTTTCATGCACAAACGAGATTTTCTCAAGCACCTCCTGGGCGGCAGTGCCGCCCTCGCCCTTGATTTGCCTACCTGGCTGGCTGCCAAGCCCGTGCCCGGACGTCACTATGTGTGGGCCCACACCCGGCCCGACTGGGATCGGGACCGTTGGCAACGCGAACTGGAGCACCTCCAGAAAGTCGGCTTTCGGGGCGTCATGATGGGCGGTAGTCCCGAGACCCTTGCGATGGTTGTACAGGCCGCTCAGGCCGTGGAGATGGAGGTTCACGCGTGGACCTGGACCCTCAACCAGCCCGGTGAGGTCGACCTGCGGACCAGCCATCCAGAGTACTTTAGCCTGAGCCGCTCGGGCAAGTCCTGTGCTTCGGACCCTCCATACGTGGATTATTATCGCTGGCTATGTCCCTCCCGGGAACCTGTCCGGGCTTTGCTCAGGGAGAAAATGGATCGGCTAGCGCGGGTAGAAGGCCTGAGTAGCATTCATCTGGATTATGTCCGGCATCCGGATGTGATCCTGCCCATTGCGTTGCAACCCAAATACGAACTGGTGCAGGATCAAGAGTATCCCGATTTTGACTTTTGCTATTGTGAGGTGTGCCGGGAGCGTTTTATGGCACAGGGGGGAGAGGACCCCATGCAAATGGACGACCCAACGCAGGACGAAGCCTGGAGGGCCTACCGCTGGCAAGCGGTGAGTGAGGTGGTCGGCGAAATCGCCGAGGTGGTGCATGCCCGGGGACTGGATCTTACGGCGGCCGTATTTCCCACCCCCAGGCTGGCCCGGCAGCTGGTGCGCCAAGCCTGGGATACCTGGCCCTTGCAGGGGGTATATCCCATGCTTTACCAGAACTTCTACAACGAAGACCTGCGCTGGATTCGGGAGTCGGTACGCGCCGGGCGGCGCGCCCTCACTGATGGGCAGGATCTTTTTGCCGGTCTCTTCCTGCCGGCCCTCCCGCCGGAGGACCTTGGCCGCGCCATCCGCCTGGCCCGCAAAGGCGGAGCCAGCGGGGTCTCTCTCTTCGACCTCAAGGGCATCTCTGATGCCCACTGGCCGGTGATACAGGCCGCTTTTGCGGATTGGGCTTAATTTTTTTCCTACTCGCTACCTGATTTCTACCATGACGCGCTTCTTTCACTTCTTGCTGCTCATTGTTGCTATGGCTTGTGCCACGCCCAGCGATCCCACCCTGGTGACGCTTGACAGCGGTCGCATCACGGGCCAGCTGGATACCCAAAACAACCTACGGGTGTATCGGGGGATTCCCTTCGCTGCGCCCCCAGTCGGGGCGTGGCGCTGGCGTCCTCCCCAGCCGGTAACGCCCTGGGACAGCATTCGCCCTTGTGTGAATTTTGGGCCCAGTGCCGTGCAAAGCCCGCCGCAGGCGTTTATGTACTGGCCAGAGCCCTTTCTGATTCCAGCGGAACCGATGGGGGAAGACTGCCTCTATCTC
>RFHL01001237.1 GCA_003696875.1 Bacteroidota bacterium
ACCCGCAGCGGGCCGGTTTCGGCTGCACGACGCCGAGCCGTCCGGATCAGTCCCAGCAAGGCCAGGAGGGCCATGCCACTGAGCAAGCCCACCCAAAAGCCCTGGCTTTGCGGCACTGGCGGCACCCGCAAGTAGCCCAGGGCCCAACCCAGCATCAAGCCTACCCCCAAGCCTCCCAAGAGATATCCGCCTTTTTTCATCTTCCTTCTGTTTCAGGCAAACATACAACTCTGGGACAATCTTACCGCAGCGGAGCCGGCCGAATAGCCCCGATTGGATGAAGCGAAGCGGTTTCTGCCCCTCCCAAAAGTGGGTAAAAACCCTAACTTGTCCCCATGAAAAGGACCCTCACCGCTCTCCTGCTCCTCAGTCTATTGGGCAGCGCCTGTGGCCCCAAGCCGCATGACGCATCGCCTCTCTTCTACCCCAGTGCCAAGCCGCTCACCCGCTGGTGGTGGTTTGCCACGGAGATTAAGCCGGTGGACATCCGGCATCAACTGGACTGGGCCAAGGCGCACAACTTTGGCGGGGTGGAGATCGCCTGGGTCTACCCGCTTTACCGCTACCAGCGCATGTATGCCCGCAGCTACAACCGGCATTATCCGGTGGATACCACGGCCCAGAAATGGCTCAGTCCTGAGTGGACTGAAATGGTCGCCTATACCAAGCGCTACGCCGACTCCATCGGCCTGGCCTGTGACTTCACGTTTGGCAGTGCGTGGCCTGTGGCCGGTCACAACATCGGCCCGGAGCTCAGCACCCAGATCTACGGCGACAGCAGCTTTCGGCAGACCCTCACCTTCTCCTGGGCGTGGCCCGATACCTTTCTCGTGATCGACCACCTCAATCCCGTGGCCTTCGACAGCTTTGCCCGGCCGGTGGCCGCCGCCCTGCAACCCGCCTTGGGCGGCTCCAAATCCGCTCTCTTCACCGATTCCTGGGAGATCAAGCTCAACGGGACAAACAAGATTTGGACCGAGGGCTTCGATGCCCGCTTTCAGGCCACTTTTGGCTATGATATCCTGCCCTACATGGCGCAAGGCCTGGATTCCTTTCCGGATGTGCGCTACGACTACATGCTGTTGCTGGACGAATATGTGACCGAGGGCTTTTACCGGCCCTACGTCGAGGCCTGCCGAGCACTCGGGGCCTGGTCCCGGGTGCAGTGCCTGGCGTCCCCCACTGACGTCATGACCACCTATGGCCTCGTAGACATCCCCGAGACCGAAGCCATGCTCAACAACCCCAATTACTCCCGCATCGTGAGTTCGGCGGCGGCCCTTTCGTCCAAATACATGGTTTCGAGCGAGACCTTCACCTGCATGTACGGCTTTCCCGCCACCTACCTGCGGCAGGAGCAAACTGCCGACCTCAAACTGGTCGCCGATGCCCTCTTTGCCCAGGGCGTCAACCAACACGTGTACCACGGCATGCCCTACAACCCCGCAGGAGTCGACAGCATCGACTTTTTTGCCACCACCTACTTCGGGCCCGGGGGCAGCCTCGAGCCCGAACTGGCCGCCTTCAATGCCTATATGGCAACCGTGTCTGGCTATATGCAGCGAGGCCACACCTATAGCGATGTGGCCGTGTATATCCCCTACGAAGATGGGGTTATGAAAGGCGCCTATCCCCCTGAGCGACAGCGCGTCTGGGTGTGGGGCGAATACGAGCTGCGCTACATCTCCCCGCCGGTGGAGGTCGCCGGCTACCATCCCCTCTGGATCAATCGCCATTTTCTGGAGCAGGCCCACTGGGACGGGGAGCGACTCCGGGTGGGCGACGCCGCCTTTTCGGCTTTGTATATCGACGTGAACTACATGGACCTGCGGGCGCTACGCCGGATAGTGGCGCTGGCCCACCAAGGGCTGCCCATCTGCCTCAAAAGGCTGCCACAACAGCCGGGCCACGTCAAGTCCGAGGAATTTGGTGCGCTGCTGGCGACGCTGGCTACTTTGAAAAATGTCTCCGACGACTTCGGGCAGGTCATCGACCATCCCCCGCTGATCGCGGGGGATCAGCTGCCCGACTACTGGTGCCGCGTCGAGGCGGACGGTACCCATTATCTTTTTCTGGCGCAGGCACCCGCCAAAGACCTCACCTACCCGGTCTATGCCGGGCAGGGTCGGATGGACAGCAGCGATTGGGTTCCGCTGCGCCTCCAGGTCGGTGGCCATGCCATCGAGCACCGCTTCGAGTTTCCGCCCTATCAGTCTTTGCTGATCAAGATCGCCCCTGACGGCTCCTGGGAGCCGGTGGACATCACCTTTGTCCCCCGGACCCCTGAGGTCCGGCCACGGACCCCGCAGCGGATGTATTTTTGATCTCAATCCCAGAATTCCGACTTCTTTTTCCTCTACTCCCTCACCATACCCCTATGCCTCCCAATATTGGGGATCAGATTTTCTCCCCGGCTGCTCAGGACATGGAATGTAGGTGCCTTGTTGCTACTCGGCCTGATAGTGGGATGGCCCTGCTCTCCGCCCCCAGCCCGTTGCAGCAGCTGGCCTTCGACCAGCCCAATGTGGCCGTGCTGGCTTTTCCCTA
>RFHL01000111.1 GCA_003696875.1 Bacteroidota bacterium
GTCGAGAATCGAGAGCAGAGACGAGAAAGATTTTCGGTCTCAAAGGCCCCTGTTGGGCCGATCTCTCCCTTCCTGAGCGTAGTGAAGTCCCGCTTGCGGGATCGGCTCTAAAAATCTCACATAGGGAAACGGGGCCGCAGGGGAAGGGTTTATCGAAGGTGAGCGTAGGGGGACCGATCAAAAAGAAGAGAGACGCGGGTGGCGTCTCTCTCTTTCAGGCAGCTAAGTAAAAAAGGAATCGGTGTCGCCGGCGGAGCCGGCTTTGGATTTGTGGAGTGCTTGTATATTCTGTTAACTGGAATTTGCGGAGAATCGTTGCCGATGCGCCAAAAAAAAATCAGCCAGGCAGGGGCTGGCCCCGGCTTGACTGTTAACGCATAGATCAGGCGATTCGTATGTGGTGCTTATGGCAGCACGAGGAGCTACACACCGGACAGCGTCCGGCGCGAGCTTCTTTTGGGGAGCGGCGCTAGGCCGCTCCCTAGCCTTATTGCTGGGGCGGGACGTTGTCCCGTGCCAGCTATTATGAGTACGATAGGAAATATTTGTTATTTTGGTGTGATTTTTCTATCTTCATCTCATTCGAAGACACACATTTATCTCCTTTCCATGAAATACCCAAAATCCCCCCCCCTCCCTCCTCCTGCACTTCTTCGATCTATGTAAACTTTTGGCTAAGAAGTAAGGAAACGATTTGCTGGCTTGGGATTTCCCAGGCTATTTTTTTGCTTTCATGCATAAGCATGCCGCTGATTGGCCTGGGACAAGGCAACACGCATATTTGGCCTTTGACGGCGCGCTTTATAGAAGTCGCAGAAGTGCCCAACTTGGTGAATGACAAATGGGTTTTTCCTAATCCTACTTTGGATGCGCTGATGGCGCCTTTCCAGCTAACAGCTGTTTATCAGGCCTTTCCAGCCGCAGAAGGAATGGGGCATCCTTTGGCTGAGCCGCTATCGCGGGTGTATGCCTTTCACTGTGACTGCGACTCTATGCAACTGTATCAAAGCCTGGTCAATCAGGCCGGAGCCTTTTTTGACCTTGTAGAGCCACCGACCATCATACATTCCCTTCATACACCAAACGACTACCAGGGAAACAATGGATATTCAGACCGCTGGCACCTAGATATGATTCATGCGGAAGATGCCTGGGATATAACCACCGGTGAACCCGACATTCAGATCGCCATAGTTGAGCCACAAGGATTTTATGTGAACCATGAGGACTTGGTCGATGAAATATCCTATACTGCTGGCACTATGAGCAATGGCCTCTTCACCTTTATGGATCATGGAACTCATGTGGCGAGTATGGCCGCAGCGAGCACCAACAATGGCAAAGGCCTGGCGAGCATCGGTTATAATTGCAAGTTGATGCTGTACCAAGGGACAGGGAAGATATTGGATGCCGCCCAAGATGGGGCAAATATTATCAACTGTAGTTGGGGCGTCTGTTCCCTCCAAACATATTCTGATGCTATTCAGATGGTTCAAGAAGCGTATGGGGCTATCGTCGTGGCGGGTGCAGGCAATGGGAATGATGGAGGTGCAAGCTGCAACCCCCATGGATTAGGCTACCTTTACCCTGCCTCCCTTCCGGGAGTTATTTCCGTATCCAGTGTCAGTGTACACAAGCGGTTTTCTATATCCGGGCTTTATCATACGCATAATGATGCTGTGGACATCGTGGCCCCGGGTTTTGATGTGGCAGTGGCGACCCCTTTTGACAGCTATGGGCAAGGCAGCGGCACTTCTTTTGCCTCCCCTTTGGTGGCCGGGGTGGTGGGCCTGATGTTGTCTGTCAACCCTTGTCTCACCCCAGAGGATGTGACGGAAATTTTGCAAGCCACCGGGCAGGATATTAGTTCGCTTGGGTCCGGCTGCGATCCCGGAGGACCCGTGCCGAGCAATCCTCCGCCCTTGGGTTGGTGCAATGTGCACTACTACGGAGGCGTATCACAAGATGTGCCCAAGCTGGTAGATGCCGCAGCGGCGGTACAGATGGCGGCGGGCTTTGGGAATGATGAGGTCATTGTAGGGACAGAAGTATGGAGTACCGACCGGCGGATGACGGGCAACCTTACCATCCCGGCCGGGGCCAGGCTGATCCTCACTGCTGAGCTGCGGATGCCCGCCGATGGCTACATCTTTATTGAGCGCGGGGGCCGCATGGAGATCGATGGGGGCATCGTGGATGTCGTGACCTCGCCCTGCCGGCAGCCTTGGGGCGGCATTCAGGTATGGGGCAATGCCAATGTGCCTCACCCCTCGCAGAACCATATCGACAGCTACAACCACCCTGATCATGGAGTCCTGATTACCCGCAACGGTGCCCAGCTTCGCAATGCCCGCACGGCCGTTTCCCTGGCTCGCTACGAGCCTTGGGGTTTGTATCAGGCCTATGCGGGAGGCATCATTCAGGCAGAGCAGACTCTCTTTGAAAACAATCGAAGAGCAGCGGAATTTGTGCGTTTTGAGCCTGCAGGGAGCGGACATGACAATGCCTCTTCTTTCGAGTATTGCACCTTCCGGCATACCAACGGCACCCTTTTTCCCCATGACAACCTGGCTGCCTTTGTGTCGCTCTGGCGGGTGCATGGCGTAGATTTTATCGCTAATACCTTTCTCAACCAAGACCCGGCCGACTTTGCCCATCCGGATCGGGGGGTAGGGCTATACAGTCTTGAGGCCACCTACACCGTGCGGGGATTCTGCACCTCCCAAACCCCCGACGGCTGCGGGACCTGGGTTCCCACCCGCTTTATCGAACTGGACCAGGGCATTCGGGCCAATGGGCCTATCGTTTTGCCAGGCCTGGTGGACATCACCCAATCGGAGTTTCTCCGCTGCCGGGAAGGGGTCTCCATTGCCGCCCTCCAATACAATGTCTCTATTACCCACAATTACTTTGAGTTACCTGCTGACCGGGAAGAGCCAGGTAGTGGGCTTTACCTCAATGGCTCCCGGGGCTTTCAGGTAGAGGCCAATACCTTTACCGAAGCCGGTGGCGGGACCCAGGGTGATCCCTTGAACGCTGGCATCCGGGTGAACAATGGGGGGGCCATATCGAATGAGATTTATCGCAACCAGTTTGAGCAGATCCGAAATGGTATCTTTACCCTGGGGCAAAACCGGGCCATTAGCAATCCCGATATAGGACTCCAGATCAAGTGCAATACCTTCCAGGAAATACCCTTTTTCAATATTGCAGACCAGCAATCGGGCCTGCCGCATCAGGGGTTTTGTGTAAACGCGACGACCCCCGCCGGCAACCTTCTCAGCCATGATTGCTTGGTTGGTACGGGCGATTTCGACCATCCTAACTCAGCCATTTCCGATATTGAGTACCGGCACCACGATGAAGCGGGTTACCAGCTCCAGTGCTATTCGACAAATACAGTATCTAATCGGAATTGTCAAGAAGAGTTTGATGCATTAACATCCTGTCCTAATCAATTGGAACACGGCCCTGAACCCGAAAGGCTGGCCGAACTCGCCGCCCTGGATGCAGAGCTTGCCGAAGAGCAAGAACCCGAATATAAAGCCTACCTCCAAACCCGGCGCCAATGGGTCTTGGCGGCCCTGGCCCGCACCTACCTGCAGGACCAGAAGGCCAATGACCTGCTCCTGTATCTGGCCAGTGACAGCAGCCATGAGGCCCTGCGGATGCGCATCTCCCTCTCGGTGGCGATGGGCTTGTACAGCGAGGCGCAGACCTTGCTGGAAAGCTTGCAGCCTCAGTCCACTGACGAAACCCAATGGAAAGCCCTCCACCAATGGGTAGCCCAGATTCGGGGGCAGGGCCGGAGCCTTTTCAGCATGAATGCCTCCGAAGAAGCCACCCTGCGCGCCATTGCCACCTCGGGTGAACCCTCTGCCGTCGCCGCGCAGGTCTATCTGGAGTTGGTCTTTGGGGAGAAAGTACCTTTCCCCTACGATCCCCTCCCCATCAGTGGCCTGAGAGCGGCAGCCCCCGATCCAGATGCCCCGGCGGATTGGGCTCGACTCTACCCCAATCCCGCTACCAAACACTTGCAGGTACAGCTCGCAGGCGATTACCTGCCGGCCGAGCTGGTGATACGAGACATGAACGGTCAAACGGTGTCTGAAGTCAGCCTGTCCAGCCCCAGCACGAAGGTGGACCTTTCTCAGTTGCCGTCGGGTCTCTTTCACGTGGAGATTATGGCTAAGCCCGACCGCGTATATCAGCAAAAGGTCGTCATCCTGAAGTAACCCGCTCTTCTCAAGGCGGCTTCCTCTACCAGGGGAAGCCGCCCATATTGACTTTTACTATGAGAAACATTCTGCTCTCTCTATGTATATCTGCATGCAGCCTGGCTGCCATAGGCCAGGGGCTTGATACTACCTTTCAGTACTCCGTGGACCTGGGGGGGGCTGAAGCGGCCATTGGGATCGTAGCAAGCCCAGATGGGTATAAGGTTGTGGGCTTTGGCAGTGTGTATGATACCACTTTTTATTCAGGGTTTTGGATCGGGGATCTTACGCCTGCCGGTGAGTTGATCAATACCCAGTGGCATGGACGAGTGGGAGAGGCTTGGACTCCAGCCACTAATAAGGATCTTATTTACACGCCCATGGGGGAGTATGTGTATGCGGGGGGTACTATAGATAGCAACCAGGAATGGGCGCCTCTGATTGTCGGATTTGACTCATTGAACCAGGAAAGATGGCGCGTTACGCTTCCTCGCTTAGGGTATAATGCAACCATAAGAGCGGGTATTCTCCTGCCCGATAGTGGCTTTCTGTTCCTGGGAAGAATTTCGTCAACTGCTACGGGGACCAATGATTTCCACCTGCTTCAGTTCGATAATAACCTAAATATGGTCATGGATCGGACTTACGGCGGCAATTGGGATGATCGTGGCAGTGGTCCTTCACTGGTGCGTAGAAGAATTGGCTATGTTCTGAGCGGCTATACAGAGAGCTACACCCAGTATGGCGGTCGCGACGGCTGGCTGATCTATACCAATTTTGCCGGGCAGGTGATGCGAGAGAAGTTTTTTGGCACTCAGGGAGACGATGGCTCGGTCCAGATCGCCTTGGCCCCCGATAGCCTGAGCCTTTATCTCGCCCAGCACATCGACACCCTGCTCCAGCCCGGATATGCCCCCTGGGCTTATCAAATCATGAAACTCGACCCCTTGGGCAATCCAGAGTGGCGGATCATCCTGCAAGATAGCCTGAGCCGCTATGCCCACGGTATCTATACCCTGGCCAATGGCGATGTATTGGTTTATGGGGTTTTGGATATCTTTCATACGCCCCCCAATGGATTTGGCTGGTTGGCACGGATTTCCGCCCAGGGCTCTTTGCTCTGGGAAAAAGCCTATCAGTATCCGGATCATGGAAACGCATGGAATTTCCAGTCAAACAGCATATTTGATGTTGTGGAGTTGGCAAACGGAAATATCCTTCTTGTAGGTGAAACGAAAGTAAGAGACAACGGCGGCCAAAACCCCTGGATCGTGCAGGTGGACAGCAACGGCTGTTTCAGTACCCACTGCGACAGCCTACCCGCGCCCTGGCGGGGCCCGCCTACGGCGCTGGAA
>RFHL01001238.1 GCA_003696875.1 Bacteroidota bacterium
CATCTGGCCCGTTTGGCTTCTCTCCAGAGTTCGGCCTTAGATCGGCCTTGAGAAAAATATGAAAGCCTTTTCATAGGTTTATATTATAATATTTGACTATTTGTTTGTAATATGCCCCTCTTTCCGACTGGGCAGGCAAGTGCAGGGTAAAACAGGTCGCATGGCGGCCTGGCCGTTCGGCCCTCGTTCCGCCTGCCAGGGTCGATTTCCCACTGCTTACTACAACTACACGCTATTATGAACACCCATGGATCCGCTCTCCCCGATACACCAGCGGGGAAGGAGCTTCAGCGCCGGCTGCATGATGAGCATACCCTGGAAGTGCTCAACCGCCTTCTGGACCGGATTGACAGCCTGGAGCGCACCGTCACCCGCCTGACCGAGCTCGTCGAGCAAGGGCCAGGTATGGTGAGCATGGTTACCGACATGGCCGATGAGGCCATGTCCCACGCCAAAACCAACGGCATCGAGGTGGAAGACCGCCTGCGAAATGCGCTTATCCTGGCGGAGCGCCTGACGGCGCCCGAGATGGTCACCAAGCTTGACCAGTTGCTGAGCTTGTTCAACCAAGCTCCGGGCATGGCCAGCATGGTCACCGACATCGTGGACGAAAACTTCCGGATGGCCGCCGCCCGAGGCGTCAATGTGGATGAGCGCTTCCGGGCAGGTCTGGAACTGGTCCAGCAGCTCACCCATCCCGACATGGTCCGGAAGCTACAGGGCCTGATCGGTATGGCCGAGCAAAGCTCCGGCCTGATTGCCATGGCGATGGACATCTTTGACGAGTCCTACCAAAAGGCCCTGGAGCAGGGGCTGGATCTGGAGCGCTTGCTAGGCAATGCCACAAGCGTAACCAAGCGCCTTTCGGCGCTGCTCAATTCCGACGAATACCAGGCCCTCATGGCGAGCGGGATTCTCTCGCCGGAGACCCTCAGCACCGTATCGGGCCTGGGTCAGGCCCTCGTCGAGTCGCGCCAAGCCCCGCCCCGGCAAGTGGGCCTCTGGGGCCTCATGCGCAGCCTGGGCGATCCTGATGTGCAGCGCGCCATCGCTTTCCTGACGGACTTTGCCCGCGCCTTCGGCCAAAAACTCAAAGATTAACCTTCCCCCCCTCTTTCATCTCTATCTGACTTCCCTTATCTGACTTCTGACTTCTCTCATCTGACTTCTGACTTCTCTCATCTGACTTCTGACTTCTCTCATCTGACTTCTGCTACTATGGCACACTATCAAGTACTCATCGTTGGCGGCGGTAGCGCCGGTATTACCATCGCAGCTATGCTGTGCAACCAGGACAAAGCGCCTCAGGTTGCCATCATTGAGCCCTCGGCCAAGCACTATTATCAGCCCATCTGGACGCTGGTGGGCGGGGGTGTTTTTGACAAGGAAGTATCCGCCCGCGATACCGCGGACTACATCCCGTCCGGAGCTACCTGGATCCAGGATTATGTCGAAAGCTTTGATCCCGATAACAACAGCCTCAGCCTGAAAGGCGGAGAAGCCGTGACCTATGACTATCTGGTCGTCGCTGCGTGCATACAGATCGACTGGGGCAAAATACCTGGCCTGAAGGAAAGCGTCGGCAAGCCTGGCACGGGCGTTTGTTCCAACTACAGCTACGAAACGGTGGGGTCTACCTGGGACGCCATCCGCACCTTCAAGGGCGGCCGGGCCATTTTTACCCAGCCCAATACCCCCATCAAGTGTGGGGGAGCCCCACAGAAAATCTGCTACCTGGCCGACGACCACTTCCGCAAGGCCGGGGTGCGGGACAAGACCGAAGTGGTCTTTGCCTCAGCCGCAGGCGGCATCTTTTCCGTGAAGAAATACGCTGATTCTCTCAATAAGGTGATTGCTCGCAAGGGGATCAATACCCAGTACCAACACAACCTGGTAGCGATTCGCCCCGACCAGAAGGAGGCCGACTTTGAACGGCTGGATACGGGCGAAACGGTCACCATGAGCTATGACATGCTGCACGTGACCCCACCGATGAGTGCACCTGATTTTATCAAGACCAGCAAGCTTGCGGCCGAGACGGGCTGGGTGGAAGTCAACAAACACACCACACAGCACACCCGCTACGAAAATGTCTTTGCTTGCGGTGACTGCTCCAACCTGCCGACCTCCAAGACCGGGGCCGCCATTCGCAAGCAGGCCCCTACCCTCGTCGCCAACTTGACGGCGCTGATCGAAGGTCGCCCCATGGAGGCAAGTTACAATGGCTACACCTCCTGCCCGCTGGTTACCGGGTATGGCAGCCTGATTCTGGCCGAGTTTGATTATGACGGCCAACCCATGGAATCCTTCCCCTTTGATCAGGGGCAGGAACGCTACTCCATGTATGCTCTGAAAGCCTATGGCTTGCCGCGGCTTTATTGGCATGGCATGCTGAGAGGGCGGGAGTTCTAGAACTGTTCGTCTACACGATTTTGCCCCCGGATTCGCATGAATCCGGGGGCATGTTTCTTTTGTCCGGGCCAGGGGGCTGATCAGACAAGGGCCTGCACGAGCAGAACCAACCCCGTGACGAGGCCGATGCATAGCAGGCAAACGCCTATGAATTTCCAGACAGGGATCTTCATTTGGAGCTTAGTTTCGCGTCCGGGCGATAAATACCCCCGCCATGACGACAGCCACTACGCCCCCGAAAGCGATCACATAGCCCCGGCTAAGCTTCGCCACATCACTGCGCTTGTAGGTTTCAATCCACATCCCCCAGATGACCTTGTCGGTGCCCGTTACGGGCTCAAAAAAGGGCTCTTTCCGTTTGACAAACTTCTGCTTCACCCGGTTGTACAACCGGGCTTTCATCCCAAAGCGGAGGTCAGGGGCCCCTGTCCAGGTCCAGCCTTCGACATAGAGGTCGTGCAGATCATCGTAATGAGCGATGTAGGTATTTCTGGTGCGGCCCTCCCGCGTTTCAAAGTGATAGGGTTTTCCTTCAATATTCAGGGTGAACGTATCTTCCCAAAAGGAGATATCCAGCAGTTCAAACTTGAGATTGGGGTCCTGGCGGACCTGATCCCAGAATATCTCAACGGAATCTGCTGTAAGGAATCGACGTTTGGTGGGGACTTCCCACTGGGCGTACATGACCCCGATAGAACTTACCCATAGCAGCGTGAGCAACAGAACATTCTTCATACCAAGCAAAAGGATGGATGAGTGATAAAAATGGGACCGGAATCTGGTCCTAATGCGTATTCCAGGAAGTTTATGCCAAAAATCCCGCCAAAGATACGACAATGGTGGAAAAAATCTGAGGTAACGGCAGCTCGCCCTCAGCAGAGGCCAGGCAAGAGGCTCCTGAACCCCGGGCCCAAACCTTCCCAGGGTGTCCTCAGGCCCGCTTTTTCAGTCGCGCATATCCCCACCAGCCTAGCAGCCCGATAAATCCCAGCAAAGCGAGCCCCCATGGCCCGCGCAATGGCGGAGCCGGTGGCAGGGGGCGCTGGTCTCCGATGGAGACCAGACCTGCCCAAAAAAACGGATGTGCCAGCACCGGATCACACTGGGCCAGATAGGCCTGCTGGGCCTCGGCCAGGGCGCTGGCCTTGTCTGTTCCCGCCGCCAGGCGAGGATAGAGGTTCTCCATGAGCCGGGCGGTACTCTGGTCTTGTACCGGCCACAAGGTCGCGATCAGACTGGGGCTGCCCGCAAAGTGGAAAGCCCGCGCCAAGCTCATGAGACCTTCCCCCCGCGACAGCTTGCCCACAGCTGTATTACAGGCTGAGAGGACAACCAGTGAGGCATCGATTTTCAGGTCGTATAGTTCCCAGGCAAAAAGTCGCCCGTCCTCGGGCGAGTCGTCCACCGGCTGGCTGAAAGCCAGAAAGCTACTCAGGGGGTAACTGTCGTCGATGAAACCGTGCGTCACCAGATGCAAAATGCTGGCCCCTCGGGCCTGCTTCTTGAAGAGCGCCTCGCTTACGTCAAGGCCAGACCAGGCCTGGCCCGAAAGTGTTTGCTCCAGGGCTGCCAACTCGCGGGCCCCGCCGGGCAGGGCCGGCAGCTTGGCCCAGAGGGCCTCGCCCTCGGCCAGGCTGCGCAGGGCGAGGGCGCTTTCTCCTTTTCCCGCAAAGCCGGGGGCAAAGGCCTGATAGCCCTGATAGGCAGGCAAGGGGGCGCTGCTGGCCAAAAGGTGCCACTCGGCCGAGTGGGTGACCGCCACCGGCAGGGTCCGGATCAGAAAGGGCCAAGTATCAAAGCTGCTCCCGGGCAGGGGAGCCTCAGTAAGCAACGCGGCAAAGGGCAGGTAGGCCAGCAGGCCGTCAGGGACTACCAGCAGCGTGGC
This sequence comes from Bacteroidota bacterium, assembly GCA_003696875.1. GTDB lineage: Bacteria > Bacteroidota > Bacteroidia > J057 > J057 > RFHL01. The sequence continues at coordinate 4,298 of RFHL01001238.1, forward strand.
CGGAGCTTGCGGCAGGGCTTCCAGGCCAGGGGCGAGGAGTTCGGTGTAGAGGGTATGGGAAAGGGCTCCCAGCCGGCGGGCCTCTGGGCCCGCCAGAGCGATGAGGGTTCGCAACTCGCGAATTTGGGCTTCCAGGCGGTCGACCGGGATGGGCAGTCGCTGATACAGGAAAGTGTCGGCCGAAAACCAGTACGCATACAAGTGGGCCTCGCCCTGAAAAAAGGCCACCATTGCCGTGCGGCTACCTTGAAGATGGCTCTGCACTGCCGCCGGCTCCGGCGGAGCCGGTGCATAGATGGCCTGGAAGTAGGCTGGCGCATGGATCGCCAAGGAATCCTTTAACCTTTGCAGGCCCGCCTGGGCCTGCAGTTGCTGGTCTTTCCAATCCGTCAGTTGGGCAGGGGACACCCGTTCCCCGCGCTTTTCCAGCAATTGTTCATAGAATGCCAACTCCCGCCGGAGGGAATCCTCCTGCTCAAGAAAAGGCTGCCCGAGTCGCTTGCCCAGGCGATCGGCCCGAAGAGACAACACCAAAAGCGCAGCCTTGGCTCGCTCCGAAAAGTGGAAACTTTCTGACAGCCAGCGCGCCTCCCCTGTCTGTATGTACAGACGATGCGCAATCTCTACCCCCAGTCTGTATATGGTGCGGGCTTGCTGTTGCTGAGCCAGTAAGGCTTGCTCTACCGCGGAGGCACGCTGCATGCTGTCGAGGATTCCCATGGCCAGGCGACAGGCAGTAAATGCCTGGTCAAGGCAACCGGCCGGAGCGCCGGCAGTCTCTGACCAACCCATCAGCAACTCGGCTCTGTTTTGCAGGAGATGAAGGAGCTCGATATCAATGCGCACCTCCGGCTGTCCCTGTGCCCACCAAAGGTCCTGCGCCGCTAGTTGCGGCTGAAGGATCGATAGCCCTTTTTGCAACTGCTCCAGCGTCCCGGCATAGTCTCCCTGTCCTTTCAGGGCCATGGCCCAGCGGCGCATGATGCCAGCAGCCTGGGTCGTGACGCCTCGCTCCTCGGGCGGAATCGCTGCCAGCGCCGACTGGCACAGCCGAATCGCCTCCTGAAATTGCCCCAGGCCCTGGTAGAGGTCGGCCATCCGAATGTAGGTGTCGGCTTTCGAAGGGCCATATTCCATCCCTTCTGGAAAGGAGGCCAAGGCTTTTTTTTGTAAGGCCAGGGCCCCGATGGTATCTCCCCGCGCCGCCTGTATGCGGGCCCGCCGCCGCCAGATGTTGGGGTATTCATAGCGGGGCAGATTCGGGCAAGCGGAAAAGCAGGCCTGGGCGGATGCACAATAGGCTTCCGCCTCATCCAGCCGATTCAGGGCAATGCAAATCGAGGCCAGGTTCAGCAGACTCTCCAGGTAGGTGCGCTCACACTGCCCGCCCGCAGCCTTCCGGATGCGGGCGGCCTTTTCAAAATATGGCAAAGCCTGCGCCAGGGCATTTTTCTTATGGTATACAATCCCGATGTTTTGGTACAGATTCCCCAGCCCGAGGGAATCCACCCCAACGGAATCGTACACCTCCTGGGCCCGGTGCAGCCAGCGGAGCCCCTCATCATATTGGTTTCGGGTCAGGTGATAGATGGCAATGTTGTTGCAACTGCCGGCATACTCCTTTCCTAAATGGGTCCGGCGAAAGAGCGTATGGGCCCGGTAAAAAGCCGCACCAGCCTGGGCATAGGCTCCCTGGCGAAAGTAGGTATTGCCCATGGTGACCATGGTGCCCGCGAGCTCTCGCAACCCCTGGGGGCTGTCTTCCCGAAGGTGGGCTACGGCGGTATCGGCCCAGCTCAGACAGGCAGCAAAGTCGCCCGCTACGTAGTGGGCCCAGGACAATCGCCGGAAATACATCCCCCAAAAGATGTGTCCGGGCTCAAAGCGGGTTTCGAAAGTAGGCTGCCATTGCGCAAGGCTATCGAGTGCCAGGTTCGCTTTTCGTTGCCGCAGCCAGGCGTCGACCAGCCACAGACGGATGCGGTCTTGCCGCTGCGGATAGCCAGCATATCCCACCAAAGCCTGTTGGAAAAGCGCTTCTGCTTGAGCCGGGTCCAGGCGCTCCTCAATAAGCAGGGAAGCTTTTTGGTAGTGCTCCCAGGCAGCCAGGGTATCACCGGCCGCCTGAGAGGGCGTACTGCCCCCGCTCACCAGCCAGCCGGTGAGCCAGGCCAGGATGAAACCCGATCGAAGGATATCTTTCCCCATACCGAAAATTAGCGGGTGGCAGGAGATTACGCAAAAAAACCTTCCGGCACCGCCTGGGCGGTACCGGAAGGAAAGCCGACGAGCCGGGGCTGCGTGGGCTTAGTGGACCTTGAACAGTGAGGTGTGTCCGCTACGGCCTTGGCCGTACAGGCGCAGATGGTATATTCCGGCCTCCCAGTCCTGGCTAGGCAGTGGGTGACGCCGATCTATTCCCTGCATGTGAATCTCCTCGCGGTGGACGATTTGCCCCAGGGCATTGACCACTTCGAGCTGGTAGCGCCCCTGCCCGTCACGGGGCAAAAAGAGCCAGGCCGCATCAGCGGTCGGATTGGGGCCTACGCGCAGGTCAAGGAAGGAGGGGTTGTCCGCGATGGCTGTCGTATTTTCCGGGAAGAAAACAGACGGATCGCTGGGGGCCATACAATCGCTGCCAAAGAGACAGGTCCAGCCGATGTTGTTGGATATGCCGTTGCCATTGGGGTAGTCGTGCACCTCCAGCGGCAGGGTATTGGCTTCGTCGATGATGGCCACGACCTTGGTCTCGGGGCTGAGATCGGCCGGGATGTTCCAGGTTACCGAGACGAAATCTTGGTCCAAGCCATCTTCGCGGCCCAGCATACTGACCACCACACTATCGGCCCCGATATACACCAGCGTATCGGTACCGGCCGGATCGAGGTAGTAGAAGGTCACCTTGATCGGGGTCTGGGCGGGAGTGCCCTTCAGGCCGTAGTTGTGAATGCGGGCCCGAATGGTGGTGGTGCCGCCCGGTACAGGCCGGCCTTCGAAGGCGATGTCGCGGGTCTGGTAACGCTCAGCCTCGTTGTAGGTCAGGGGATCGGCCAGGCCCTTTTCGGGGGTATGAGGGTCCAGCAGAAGGAAAGCCGGGTCGTAGGTGTCGTAATAGCTCTTCCAGAAGTTGTTGTTGGCCGTGGCCTGGATATTCACCAGGTAATCCAGGACCATCGTGCCGCCAGCATCCCAATACACCACTGGCTGCACCGTGTAGGGGTAGTCGCCAGGGATCGATTGGTCGGCCTGGCCAAAGAAGCCGATCAGGCTCACCTCATCGCTGTAGCGACTGGTGCGGGTCTGGACTTCGCTCTCGTTGTATTCGCCCTCGACCGAGACTTCCAGCCCGAAGCCCTTGAAAGCCCCGCCGGCATTGGCCCCGACCTTGGTGGAGGTAAATTGCTCACGGGTAATGGCTGCATCCTCGATTTCCTCTAATGTGATGGCGTACTGCGTGCCCAACCCGCTGGACTTGCTCACACTGAAGGCCGGGAAAGCATTGTCGAAGTTCGGATTGCTGCCTGGGCTCAGCGGGATTTCGGTTTTCGTCTTGGGATAGGAGAACAGGTTGCCGTGCTGATGGGTGATGCGGTAGCGGTGGGCGCTGCTGCGGGCTCCCTGAAAGGCGAGCTGCGGCTCCTTGGGGATCACGACCATGATGTGGGTGCCGGGCTCGGATTCGCCGTCCTTGAACACCGGGTACTCGAAGACGGTATAGTCCACGAAGTAGGCCAGCAATTCGTCGTCGAGGATGGCGGTACGCTCGGTGGTAATGGTCCGGGTCAGTTGAGTTCCCTGCACCTGGGAGAAGCGCTCCCCGTAGGTGTGTTCCATCTTGGCTCCAAGGGAAAAGCCGCCCATGGAAAACCCGGCATTGGCCGCGCCCGAGATGGCCCAGTCGCTGTTGAACTGGGTCTCGAAGGTGATCTCCTGGGTCGAGGTGGCCTGATAGACCGCCCCAAAATGGTTGAAGTTGGCCGGCGGGGCGTCGGGGCCGTAGAGGTTGCAGACGTCGAAGGCCTGGTCGCCGAAGACGTCGAAGTGGGTGGGCGGGGCGTTGAGCACGACCAGCGGGGTCAGGACATCGCTGCGGTCACTGCGCACGGGCTTGCCCAAGCGCACAGAGCCCCCGTCCAGGTCGGCCATACCGATGGCGAAGTGCCGGATGTTGTGGTTGTTATTGGCCGAAGCTACCTGCGAAAGCTCGGCTCGAAGGACCGGGTTGCTGAAATCAATGGCCCCTAGGGGCCCGCTGGGCTGAAAGCCCCAGACCGAAAGCTTGAAGGATTGCTGCGTTTCACCATTGACGGGGTCGCTCACAAAGTTGATGTTTTTCCCTACAAAGATTTCGGCCCGAAAATCCCCGCTGGCATTGGGCTCAAGCAGATCGACATTGCCCGCGGCTAACCAATTGTGGGCGTACTCACCTTCGCCACCGTTGTTGGCGTTGGGATCAGAGGTGTCGTCCACCAGGAATGAGGCCAATGAGCTCATCTTTAGGTAGTTAATGGTGTCGGCCTGGGCCTTGGTCACATCCAGGCAGCGCACGTTGGCGCCGACCCCTACTACGATCTCGGCATCCAGGTCGCCGTCCAGATCCCCCAGGGCCAGGGCCAGCCCGACTGGCTGATCCCGAAAGAGGGCATTGGAAGCGGTATAGATCGACCCCTCGGCCGACTGGGATTGCCCAGGTGTCGTACATCCCGGCATAAAGGTCAGATCCCCGGCCGCGTGATCCCACCGCATAGGGAGCACATACAGTCCTTCATTGTTCCCGGCTGCGCCTATGCCGCTTTGCAGCCCATAATGGGCGGCCAGGACCAGTTCCTCCCCGGTAAAGGCCAGGTTGATATCGCCCGCCTCCAGCCGGAGGCTCAGGTCGCTATAATTATAGCTTGCGCTCTGGCCTGAACAGCGATCGATCCCCAGATCGATGAGCTTGTGCGTGGCCACAAGCTCAAACAGGTTTTGATTGATCCGGTAGATCTGAACCCATATGTCGTCGTTGGTTTCGTAGGCCAGGGCGATTTCGTCTCGCCCATCCAGATCCAGATCAACAGCCGTCAGGGCCAGGCCTGCCGGTACCCGCTTGTTGTCTGTATCAAAAGCTGGGCCCTGAAAGGCGGCCGTGGTGGGCACTGGCAGAATCACATACTGATTCAGAATCGGATTGAGCAACGCCATGTTAAAGGCAAAGCTGGTAAGCATGATGTGCCCACTTGCGCCATGCCAGGCAAATACGGTCTCTTCCCGTTCATCGCTGAGAAAGTTGCCGGTCGCAACCTGCACCTGCGGGGTGAGGTTGTTCTGATTGCTCGTAGCGATCGGCCCCAGGATGGTCTGAAAGGGCGTAACCGTCAAGGCCTGTATTCCACTCGTATCAAATCTCCGCAGGACGTCCACCCGTAGCGCGGCCACATCGGTATTGCCGTCACGGCTGCGGTAGGCATACACGACCCCGTCGGCGACATTTTCTCCAAACAAGTCTCCCGCCGCCACGTCTGTAACGGGGATTCCATAGGCACCTGAGAGGCCCACACTGCCGCTGCTGGCATCCATTTGCTGCAAGCTGCCATTGTTCAGGCGGTAAGCCCGGGCCCCGGTTTCGTGTACACTGCTGCTGGCATTGGAGGTCTCGCCCCAGAACAGCACCAGCTCTTGCTGCTTGATCAGGCTGCGGCTGCCGCCCAGCGGGTCATCGGCATGGAACTGGGCCTGCGCCAGCCAGGTGCCAGCCAGGAGCATCGCGAAGGTAAGAAGGAAGGATTTCATAGGATGACGGATTGGGTTGAACAGAAGGATTTTGCTTCTGCGTTGCACCCGGGAGGGAAAGGTTACCTTCCTGGTGAGAAAAAATGAAAAAAAGCTGCCTCACGTGGTGAGACAGCCTTTTTTCTATAGGACATATCTTTTCTCCCCTACTCCCCCATCTGCGCCAGCAAGGCCTGCGCCCGGCTGGCGTAGGCTCCCGGCTGGGCGGCGAGCTGCTCCAGCCAGGGCCGGGCCCGGGCGGGGTCCAGCCGGCGTAGCCAAGCCAGGGCCATGTACCACTGGGCGGTGGCGCGCACCGAGGGGTCTGCATCAGACTGGGCCAGGGCTTCCAGGCGTTCGATGGCGCGGGGGGCTTCGCCGGCGGCTAGCCAGCTGATGCCCGTGTAAAGCTGGGCCACGGCCGCTTGGGGGTGCGTATCGGGCACCTGGGCCCAGGCCTGGGCGGCCTCGGCGTAGGCTTGGGCCTCGTAGGCCACGGTACCTTGGAAGAGGGAGTTATCGGCTGAATCGGGCGACGCATCGCGCAGCAAAAAGGGGCTAGGCGGCGGGCTAAAGTGGCTGGCATAGAGGGCCTGCCAATCCGGCGTGCGGGCCCGCTGGGCATACCAACCCAGGCCTATCACGATCAGCAGCGCCAGCCCGGCTGCTACCGCATAGGGCCACCACAGGTGCCGTACCGGGCGAGCAGGGACATCCTCTTCGGCCATC
>RFHL01001239.1 GCA_003696875.1 Bacteroidota bacterium
GCCGAAACCCGGGCCCTTGCCCATATGCAGCAGGCCCTGCGCCGCTTTGCCGACGCCCAGCGCGCCTTCGAGCTGGACTGGGTGGACAAGCAGATGCTGCCACTGGAATTCGATTCAAATCTGCCCAAGCCGGAGGTGTTCCGGGAGCCCTTTGCCCAGCTTGCCAGTCTGGACCAAAGCCAGCATCCCCTGCTGCGCTGCGGCTTTGGGACGGGTTTTCCGGGCACGACGGAGCTGCTCTATGTGATCGGAGACGATGACCTCCGCGAGGCCTTCAAAAAGGTCATGGCCAAGACCAAGCTGGGTGACAAGCCGGGCTTCAAAAAAGACCAGAAACCCTACCAGCCCAATGTAGGCACCTTCCCCAAAAGCCGGCTATTGATCACCTATCCCAACAAGCAAGTCGCCCCGCTGGGCTGGATGAGCTGGATGAGCCAGATTCCAGGGAAGGTCACGGAGGGCACAGCCACGCAGGCGACCTCAAAAACGAGTCCACAGCGCCCGCCTGCTGAGCCCATCAAACCCCAGTATCCTTTTCCGAACGAGCGCATACGACCCGGGACCATCCTGGACGCTTTCATGTTTAAATCGCCCACCGGGCCGGAAAAGAAAATCCGGGTCTACGTAGGCAAAGGCCGCGATGTGGACCTGATGATATCGTACCGCGCCAATGCGTTTTTGGGTGAGATCATCCTGGTGGAGGTCTCGGCCATGGAGGGAGATACGGTGACGGCAGTCCGCTTCAAGGCCCCGAAGCGGGAAAACCGCTAAGGCCCGCGCGCGACGCGAGCAAGGAGGGAAGAGGTGTGGGGTGGGTTTCATCCCGTACCTTCTCCGGTAAAAGAAGCGATGAATGATGGTTCAAGAGACCCACCTGATAACGCCCCAAGCCCCTCATGCATATCCTCCTCACCAACATCGGCCAACGGAACCTGCGCTTTTTCCATGACGGCAGTTGGCAGGACTTCTGGCAGTTTGGCAAACGACTTCAGCCACCGAAAGCCCAGGCTTCCGAAGCCCAAGGTCCGCCTACTTCCTTTCGGGCATACACCCGGCAGATTCGGGAGGCCTATGCCGGAGATTTCTCCCGGCTGTCGGATCAGGTGGCCCCCAATATCCTCCCTTTGCTGATCGATCTGCAAGCTGAGCGCCTGGACCGCATCATCCTTTTTGGCACCGATCAGATCGGGGAAAATGAAACCAACCGGGGGACGGATACCTGCCATGCGGCAGCCCTGCTGGTGCCCTTGCTGGAGGCCCGCTACCCTGGGATTCGGGTGGAGGTCCGGCATATTACCTGCTCCGTGGTGGACCACGACGAGCTCGCCCGGCAGTACCGGGGGCACCTGCGGGAGATCCGAGGCATGTATCCTGAAGCCACCTACCTCATGGGAGACGCGGGTGGCACATCACAGCTCAAGAGTTCGCTCAAGCTGATGGTGGAATTCATGATCCCACAGGATCGCTTTGAGGCCTATTACGTCACCGATCGGGGCGGCGTAAGTGAGGTCATCCCCGTCGAGGCCATTGAGTACCGGCGGGTGATCGCGGGGGAGCAGGCCCTGCGCCTGACCCAGCGGCTGGAATACCAGGCGGCCCACATCGTGCTGGATGAGGCTGCTCCCGAGCAGCCGGGCGAGCTGGCCGCGGTACAGCTACTCGATGCCCTGGCCGCCCGCCGCGAACGCCTTACCCAGGACGCCCTCGGTCACCTCAAGGGGCTGACCCTTCCTCCGGACCTGCCTGAGCGCGCCTACTGGGCAGACTGGCTCCAGGCTTTCCAACAGCAAAGCTATCCGGGCTATGCGCAATGGGGCCCCTCTGTAATCGGCAAGCGGGCCTTTGTGGAGGCCGCCGAACTGCTGTCCCTCACCGCCTACTATGCCGCGCAGCATCCGGTGGATTATACGCAGGTCGTGATGAATGCCCAACGCTTCATAGAAGCCTGGCTTAAGGGGCACGAAGCGGCCGTCAAGGCTGGTACACAGTACGGCAAACGCCTGAAGGCTGCCCGAAGCCATTTCCAGAAACATGCCGGGCGAGAACTCAAAGGCAGGCATGGCCTGCCCTACCTCCTGAGCCTGGCACTGGCCGACCCAAACCCCCGGCATCGGCAACTAATCCGCAGCTTTGCGGCGCTGAACAGCCTGCTGGCTCCTTCCCGCTCCGAAGGACAGGCGAAACCCGCCTACCTGGACAAGCTCCGCAATGCCGTGGCCCACGAAGGCCGGGGCGTGCGCCGGGCCGAATTTGAGGCCCTGGGTGATCTACCTGGGCAGCTCCAGGCCTGGCA
>RFHL01001240.1 GCA_003696875.1 Bacteroidota bacterium
GAAATTGCGGCGTTTTCGGCTCATTTTTTCCAGTTTTTGGGGTGAATGTATCACCTTAAACCCTGGTCCGAAAATTGGGGGGAACTATACAGTGAGTCTTATCCAAAACTCACGTTAATTTTAGGTCGTTTCGTTGCTCCCGGATATTTTATTCATTACTTTAAAGGCAAAATGGATGAGCTCAGGATATACAATAGAGCCTTATCCAAAACAGAGATTCTTGAATTGTCCAATAGGACGAGTACCAATTTGTCAGAAAAAGCTTATCTAAAAAAGGGGGATATCCTGCTCTCCCCCAACCCCGCCCGGCGCATTCATGATTCGTACCTCTGAAGCCGCCATTCAATCTCTCGCCCTCTACGACCTCACAGGCCGCCGCTTCCCCGCCGAAATCAGCCATGATCGCCACGAAGTGCAAGTGCGCAGCAGCTATCGCGGCCTCGCCATCGTCAAGGTGCAGACCGATCAGGGGATATGGGTACAGAAGGTGCGGATGGAGTAGCCAAACTGGGCGGAAATCCGTATCTTGAAAAAGAACCTATTTCACTAAACCTATGAGTATTCAACTCCAATTACCCGAAGGGCTTCAAGTCAGTCCATTTGAGCTAAGCATGCTGTTTGCGGCAAAGCTGTTTGAAGAGGGGCTCATTACCTCTGGGCAAGGAGCTGAAATGGTAGGCCTTTCTAAGCATGCTTTCATAGAACTTTTAGGCAAGTATAAGGTCTCGATATTCCAATATGACATAGACGAGATTGAAGAAGATATCGCCAATGCCTGAAGAACTCGTCATTTCAGATGCCAGCCCTTTGATTGCCTTGGTGGATATTGGGCGAGTAGACTTGCTGCGCAAGATGTATCAGCGCGTACTGATCACGGATGTAGTCAGAGGAGAAATCCATTCGGAATTACCAGAATGGATTGAGGTTTCAACTGATTATGAGGTGCAGCAGTATCAGTTACTCTGCTTAGAACTTGACGCGGGAGAGGCGAGTGCAATTGCGTTAGCCCTCAAACAAACAGCTAGCCGAATCATTCTGGATGAGCGTAAAGGACGGATCGTTGCCAAAAGGCTCAACCTGAAAGTGACAGGCACGGTTGGGCTGATCGTAAAAGCGAAAGAAGCTGGACTCATCACATCAGGAAAAGTTGTGTTAGATCTGTTAGCGGAACATGGATTCTGGCTGTCTGAAAAATTGAAACGGCAAATTCTAGCTAGGATGGGAGAATCTGAAAATGAATAACAAGCCACTAACAACGTACAGCCGCCCATGCCCTACGGGCGGGCACGTCGGCTGTACCGACGTTCTAAGCAATTTCAAACAGGAGCAGATTAGGTGATACTACTACTAAATTCATCTATTGACTTTTTACCCTCCTCTGTGGCAAACAATGAAAGCTGTTTTGCAACTAGAGAAAGGTAATGCCGGATTGTTTTGTGCTTGTCGGGCGATCTGTTGAATAGGGTAGCTTCTGATATCCAAAACCGACCAAACAAAGTAATGTAAGCTACCAAAAAGTCAATGTTCTTTTCATCAACTCTGAGCTGCCCGGCAGCTTCCAGTTCCCGGAAGATATTTTGAAAAGTTGCTGCTCTTTTTGCTGCAATCGATTGGTAGTTAAAACGGTCTTGATTTTGTAACTCCGCCTGTACAAACTGATTGCCTATATACACCCCACGATAATCGTACTGGGAATTGAAAATCTTTTCCATTAAAGCTAAAAAATGTGCATTTGTGGGGGCAAGGGTCAAATAGTGGTCGTAAAATGAACTGTTCTGAGCAGAAAATTGCTCTAACAAGGCCATCAGGATGTCTTCCTTCTTACTGAAATGATACGATAAGTTCCCAGGGCTGATCTTCAACAGTCGGGCAAGCTCCCTTACACCTACTTCCGAGTAGCCCCTTTCATTAAACTGTTCCAGTGCTTTACGTAGTATCTCCTCCTTCTTGATCATTGTTATTTTTTTTAGAACAATGTACTAAAAAAAAATTGCATAATTAGTACGATGTACTATATTTGAAAAAAACATGTGTCATGAAGTATCCATTTGAATTTCCGCACACGATCGAAAATCCGTTTGGAGAGTCTCTTACCTTTCATTCGATCGTGGAAGAAAACGGGGAAAAGAAAATGATTGCAACCAACAAGGTCAGTCCTGGAGCGGGCCCTCCTTTTCATGTGCATTACAAACAAGACGAAAGCCTTACGGTAACTAAAGGGCTTATGGGGTATCAAGTTTACGGGGAGGAGGAAAAGATTCTAAAAGAAGGAGAAAGTATTGTTTTTAAACGAGGGCAAATGCATCGCTTCTGGAATGCTGGAGAAGACGAACTGGAATGTGAAGGCTGGGTGAAACCTGCCAATTCCTTTGATTATTTCCTTACAGGCATTTACAATTCTATGAATAAAGCGGGCAAGGCTGAGGGAGACCCCTTTTATACCGCTTTCTTGATGACCCGTTACAAAACAGAATATGACTTAAAGGATATCCCTCCTTTCGTGAAAAAGTTCATTTTTCCTATTACTTGAAAACTAGGTAAAACCTCCTTGCCTTCCCAGGATTTCACGGAGGTCCTCGTCGGTCAGGTTATTTTCTTCCATGAACAATGAACCCCTCCCCAATCGTTGGACAGAAAAAGCAGTTCTTTAAGGTGATGACCGATGGGTCGGAAAAAAAGAACAGTGTTTGCTTCTGCCTTGTCTGATGGCTTTTCCACGGTTTCAGCCTTGGCCCCGCCAGGGGAGGCCCAAAGGCTGAAAATGTGGGAAAGTTGCCCCTGCTTCTGATCTCAGCCCCTGGCCTGAAAGACTTCCAGGGGCGTTTTGCCTCCCAGGCTGCTATAGGGTCTTTCGCAGTTGTAAAACCGGAAGTAGGTATCGATCTCCTGCCATGCCTCGTGGCCATCACGGTAGGCCTTGAGATAGACTTCTTCGTACTTGAGGCTGCGCCAGAGCCGTTCGGTAAAGATGTTGTCAATCGCCCGGCCCTTCCCGTCCATGCTCAGCCTGGTACCGGCTTGTCCCAAAACGGCCTCAACAAAGGCCTTGGAGGTAAACTGAGCCCCCTGGTCCGTGTTGATGATCTGTACCGGGATTTGCGGCCACACCCGCCCCAAAGCCTCCAGGCAAAAGCCCACCTCAAGGGTGTTGGACAGCTCCCAAGCCAACACATACCGGCTATACCAGTCGAGGAATGCCACAAGGTACAAAAATCCGCCTGGCAAAGGAATATAGGTGATGTCTGTGCCTACCACCTGGCCCACCTCCGTGATCTTCATGTCTCGTAGCAGGTACGGAAACACTTGATGATCAACTCCTTTCCCTGGACGCGAGGTCTGAGGCCCAGGACACAAAGCCACCAATCCCATCTTGCGCAGCAAGCGCCGTACCCGCTTGGGATTGACCTGATACCCTTCGCGTCGAAGGAAATAGGTCATCTGCCCCACCCCGTAAAAGGGCGTCTTGAGGTACTGCTCATCCATCAGGCGCATCAGCAGCAGATTCGCAGCGCTTTCCCCCACCGGCTCGTAGTAGTAGCTGCTGCGACTCAAGCCCAACAACTCGCATTGGCGGCCTACACTCAAGTCCGGGTTAGCTGATATCAAAGAACGTAAGGAAGATGGACTACAACTGCTCAGATTTTTTTTTCAACCAGTCCAACTCCACCTGAAGCTGGCCGATCCGCTGATACAGGTGCTCGATCAGCGCTTGTTGGTCCTGCTCCGTGCGAGCCGATTTCCGCTTGTCTTCGAAACCCGTTTGCAGGATCTCCAGCGCCTGCCGCTTCCACTGGCTCACCTGATTGGGGTGTATCTCATGCACACGGGCAATCTCCGAAGCCGGTTGCCGCTCTTGCAGCGCAGCCAAGGCGATCTTGGCTTTTTGCTTGCTGCTAAAGGTCCTTCTTTTTCTTTTCATGTCAAAGTAATTTACGATGGATAAATTAAAATTTATCACCTTAAATCACTGTCCTATTTTTGGGGAGTACTTCACCCTTTATCCCTGACTCCCTCTTTGCCTGCCTTCCCAAAGTCCCGGCATTTCCTTACCTTCCAAGTTCCAAGAATAACCGACACTCCATATCTTATGAAGAACGCCACCTTCACCCTCCTTTTGGGACTTGTCCTAAGCCTGGTCGCCTGTAGCGACCGTGCCTCCCAACAAGAAGCCTCGGCTGGTCCGCCCAACATCATCTTCATCATGACCGATGACCACGCCTACCAGGCGATCTCGGCCTATGGCTCTGACCGGATTCAGACCCCCAACATCGACCGCCTCGCCGAGGGCGGGATGCGTTTTGACCGGGCCTTTGTGACCAACTCCATCTGTGCGCCCAGCCGGGCGGTGATCCTCACCGGCACCCACAGCCACATCAATGGCGTCCTGGACAACGCGCTGCACTTTGACAGCACCAAGACCATCTACCCGCAGATCATGCAACAGGCTGGCTACCAGACGGCCATGATCGGCAAATGGCACCTAAAATCAGAGCCACGCGGCTTTGACTACTGGAAGATCCTGCCCGGGCAGGGCCACTACTACAATCCCGACTGGCGCACCCCAAACGGTACCGTGCGCGACACCGGCTACGTAACCGACATCATCACCGATGAAGCCATCGGCTGGCTGGAAAGCGGCCGCGACAGCACCAAGCCCTTCCTGCTGATCTATCAGCATAAGGCCCCTCACCGGGACTGGCGTCCCGGACCCGATCATCTGGGTGACCTGGTGGGCAAGCCCTTTGCCAAGCCGGCTACCCTGGCCGATGACTACGAAGGCCGCGGCGCCGCCGCGCGGGAGCAGGAACTCAGCATCCTGGCTGATATGCGCTTTACCCACGACATGAAAATCAATCCCGAAACCCTGGTTGAACTGGGGATCGAGGAGGACGGCTGGTACCCCCGCGCCTACAACGGCTCCATGGACCGCATGACGCCCGAGCAACGCGCCGCCTGGGATGCGGTCTACGATCCCATCATCGAGGATTTCAAGGCCCGCTGGCCCATGGAGGAGGACGAGCTGCTCGAATGGAAATACCAGCGCTACATGGAGGACTACATGGGCTGTATCCAGTCGGTGGATGACAACATCGGCCGCCTGCTCGACTATCTGGAAGCGGAGGGACTGGACGAAAACACCCTCATCGTCTACACCTCTGACCAGGGCTTTTACCTGGGAGAGCATGGCTGGTTTGACAAGCGCTTCATGTACGAAGAGTCCTTCCGGACGCCCCTCATCGTACGCTGGCCCGGGGTAGTGCAGCCCGGCTCGGTGGATCAACATCTGGTCCAGAACCTGGACTTTGCCCAGACCATTCTGGGGGCCGCGGGCATCCCCGCCCCGGACTACATGCAAGGGCAGAGCCTGCTGCCCGTTCTAAAGGGTGAGGCCGAGGACTGGCGCGACGCCATCTACTTCCATTACTACGAATACCCGGCGGTACACATGGTCAAGAAGCACTATGGCGTGCGCACCGACCGCTACAAGCTCATTCATTTCTACGACGATATAGACGAATGGGAGCTCTATGACCTGGAGCAGGACCCGCAGGAGCTGCAAAACCGCTATGACGACCCGGCCTTGGCCGAGGTACAGGCCCAGCTGCACCAGCGGCTGGAGGAACTCCAGGCCCAGTACCAAGATCCGGTCGGCACCGAGGTGGCCGCCCCTTAATGCCCGCTTTTTGCTTACAGAGGCTGCCCCAGGCGGGCGGCCTCTTTTTTTGCCTTCTCCCATGAAGCACCGCCTCAAGCTGGAGACCTGGAACCGCCGGGAGCACTTCGAATTCTTCTCCCGCTTTCGGGAGCCCTTTTTCAACATCACCTTTCCCGTAGCGGTAGGCGCCGCCCGGGCCTACGCCCGGGCGCGGGACATTCCCTTTTCGCTCCACTGCCTCTACCAGAGCATCCTCGCCAGCAACGCCGTAGAGCCCTTTCGCTACCGCCTGGAGGTGGGCGAGGTCTGGTGCTATGACCGCATTTTGGGGTCCTGCACCATCGGCCGGACCGATGGCACCTTCGGCTTTGCCTTCTTCGAATGGGAAAGGGGTTGGGACGATTTTCTGATCGCCGCCCAGGCTGAGATCTCCCGGGTGCAAGTTACCCCCGGCCTCGCGATGCTCCCGGCCCATCACCGGGAAGATACCATCCACTATTCCATTTTACCCTGGCTCCCCTTCACCAGCATCCAGCACCCCAGGACCTTTGATCCCGATGACAGCATCCCCAAAATCACCTTTGGGGCCATCAGTGGGCCGGCCGGTGCAGAGACGATGCCGGTCTCGGTACATGCCCATCACGGCCTGATGGACGCTTGGCATGTAGCCCAATACCGGTCACATTTTCAGGCCTTTCTGGACCAGCCCGGGGCCTAGTGGCCACGTTGTATGCTGCCCGTTACATCAAGCCGGGGCATAGTGGGTGCAGAAGCTTCCAGGCTGGGGGCAAAAATGTAGCCGCCCTGCAGATTGCGGCCCCAGATCCCCCCAAACTCCGTTTCGCGGGCCTTCTCGTAGGTCGGGTGGAAGCTGTCGTAGGTGCCGTTGGCGATACGCTTGGGAAAGCGCCAGTCGACAGGCACGGTATCTGCCTCCGGCCAGTTGACGGCGAAGTTGTCCACCACCAGGTTCTTCACATTCTCGGCGACGAGGGCGGCCCGGGCCACCTTGGCCTCGGGGTTCATGGGTGAAAACTGCCCACTCTTGGCCCGCTCCACGTTCGGGCGGGGGTCTTCGATGTAGGGATAGGTCATGATGACGTCGCGCAGGGTGAGGTTTTCGATCATGCGGCCAGGCTCGGCCGTGATGAGGATCCGGCCTTCGGTGCGCGCGATCACATTGGAGATCAGAATGTTGCGCAACTGGGCCTGTCGTCCCTCGTGGTCAAAGGTGGTGTCACTGCGCTCCACCTTGCCGCCGTAGATCACACCCGGCGCGACCTCGCGCTGTAAGAGCGAGATGTGAATAGGCCGGTTGTATATCAGCGGGGCTTTGGTGTCGCAAACGAGGTTGTTGACCGTGATGTCATACACCGAGCCAGCGCCCTCGGCATAGAGGGCAAAGGCCCGGGAGGAACCGTAGACGACATTGTTGCTGAAGGTGGCCTGGGAGATATCCCGAAAGGATTCGTTGCCGACCTTAAGGGCGGCGCAGGAACATTCGATGATGTTGTTGGCGACGGTGATGCGCTTGCAGTCCCGGCTGTCACCAGTGGTCTTGAGGCAGATCGCATCGTCACAGGTCTTGATGATGCAATCCGAGATGGTCACGTCATAGCAGCCCGTGATGTCGATGCCGTCGCCGTTGGGGGCAAAGAGGTTGTTGAGGATCTTGATTCCCTGCACCTGCACATGGTCGCTGTCATAGAGGTGCAGGGTCCAGCCGCCACCGGTACGGAGCAGCAGGTCCCGGATGCGCACATCCTGGCTGTGCGAGACCTCAAACATCGGGCTCACTTTGAGCTCGGTGGGATGCATCCAAGCTGGTTGGTTGGCCGGATCGTAGTCCTGCCAAAAGGCCTCCCCATTGCCATCGATGGTACCGCCACCTTCGATGGTGACGTTTTTGGCCCCATGCAGGAGAATGAGGTGATAAGGCTGCCGATCCCGGTTATGCCCCCAGCGCAGGAAAGTATAGTCCTCAATATGAGGCGAGCCCAGAATGGTGGCGCCGTTCTGCACTTCGAAAATCACATTGTCCTTGAGCCGAAGCGTACCGCTCAGATAGGTGCCGGGCGGCACCACCACCCGCCCGCCGCCCGCGGTGGTGGCGGCATCGATCGCCGCCTGTATGGCGGCGGTGGCGAGGGTTTGCCCGTCCGGCCGGGCGCCATAGGCTTGTACGTTGTAGGCGGAGGGCTTGCCTTGAGGCTGACAGGCCAGGGGCAGCATGGCCACACTCACAATTAGGAAAAAACTGCGCATGGAAGGGAACCTTTTCCCCATAGAGCCGGTCTCCTGAACTCGCTACCAGAAACACAAATCCCCCCGCCGGCTTTCGGCGGGGGGATGGATCACAAACAGGTGCAGGCCTAAAACTTGATCTCTTCGTCGCGGCTGTTGTAGTACTTGACCACCGTAAACGGCAGAGAGGTGTCCTCCTTGATCCGGACCCACAGCCAGTAGGTGTGGAACCAGCTAAACTGAATGCTGCGCAAAAAGCCCTTCTTAAGATAGGCGGCGACGTAGGGATTCACCGCGAGGGTAATTTTCTTCTCCTTGTTTTGCCGGACGAGGAAGTCGATGTTGTTCGAAATCTCGTCGGTGATCAGGATGGAAGCCTGAATCTTGCCAGTCCCGTTGCAGGAGGGACAGACTTCGGAGGTTTGGATGTCGATCTGCGGGCGCACCCGCTGCCGGGTGATCTGGACCAGTCCAAACTTGCTCATCGGCAGGATGGAGTGCTTGGCCCGGTCGGCCTTCATGGCCTTGCGCAGGTGGTCGTTGAGAATTTTGCGGTTCTCGGACTTCTTGAGGTCGATGAAGTCCACCACGATGATGCCACCCATATCGCGCAACCGCAGTTGCCGGGCGATCTCGGTCGACGCCTCCAGATTGGTCTTGAGGGCGGTCTCTTCCAGGGTCTGGTTCTTGAGGTTTTTGCTCCCGCTGTTCACGTCGATGACGTGCATGGCTTCGGTATGCTCAATCACCAAGTAGGCCCCGTTGGCCATAGAGGCCACTTTCCCAAAGGACGCCTTGATCTGCTTCTCAATGCCCATGTCCTGAAAGAGGGACACGCGGCCTTTGTAGAGCTTGAGGCTTTTGAGCAAGTCAGGCTGGTGGCTTTGCAGATAGGACTCTATCTCCTGATAGGCCTCCTTATCGTCGACATAGATCGTGTCGAATCCCAGGCTGAGCATATCTCGCAGGATGCTGGCGGCCCGGGTATGCTCTGAGAGGACCTTTTCAGGGGCGCGGGCCTTCGCCAAGGCCAGAGTCAGGGCCTTCCATTTCTCCAGGATGCTATCGATATCCCGGCTCAGGCTGGCGGCGTCCTTGCCTTCGGCGGCGGTACGCACGATCATCCCAAAGTTTTTCGGGCACAAGCTCTCAGAAAGCACCTTGAGGCGGCGCCGTTCATCGCCAGAGCGGATTTTCTTGGAGACGGAGACCATCTTGCCAAAGGGCACCAGTACCACGTACTGCCCGGGCAGCGAGATCTCGCTGGAAAGGCGGGGTCCCTTGGTGGAAATGGGCTCTTTCACTACCTGAACCAAAACCTCCTGGTTTTGCTTCAGTACCTCGTCCATCTTACCGTTCTTGTTGATATCAGGAACGATAGACATTTCGTCGAGGTATTTTTCGGGGTCAGCCCGCCCGCTACGAGCGGCCTTGACGTATTTGAGCAAAGAGCGAATCTGAGGTCCCAGATCAAAGTAGTGAAGGAAGGCGTCCCGGGGATGGCCGACCTCCACGAAGGCGGCGTTCAACCCGGTCACGATCTTCTTGACCCTACCCAAAACCAAATCACCGACGGCAAATTCTTCGGATAGTTTTTCGTGATGGAGTTCGACGATTTTTCTGTCCTGAAGAATGGCGATCCGGAGACCTTCCTCGCTTTTGCTTACCAATAACTCGTTCACAGCATCATGATTTATGGCTAGTGCCTGCAGGCGGGCGGTCTGTGGAACAGATAGCCTTTTCTGCAGGCAAAGTGCTGATCGGATACAGGCAGAGCCTCCGGGATACCAGGACCCAAGGAGACTCCATTGGCAAAAGCCAAGGAGGGGAGGCCTAGAATGCCTCCCCACCAGGATCACTTCTTCTTCTTGTGACGGTTCTTGCGAAGACGCTTTTTCCGCTTATGAGTGGCGATCTTATGACGTTTTCTTTTCTTTCCACAAGGCATAATATCCTCCTTTTTGTTGGTTAGCGAATACGGTTAAAACTAAAAAGCGAACTCCATCAACTGGCCGGTAACTGATCGAGCAGGGCGCGCGCCTGGCGCTTGAGCTCGGGGTCCTCGGCCTGTTGGAGGACTTCGGAAAGCAATGGGCGGGCCTCATCGGTCCGTCCCAGTTGAATCAGGGTAAAAGCAAGCTGCAAACGCGCAGGTTGAAAGGTCGGATCGGCCTCCAGAACCTGGCTAAAGCGGCCTTCAGCTTTCTCATACTGTCCGGTTTGTATGGAAAAAAGGCCCAGCTGATAGCCTGCTTCGACATTGTCAGGGTTGATTTCCAACACCTTCCGGATGGTGAGGATTCCCTGCATACTGTTTTGTGGTTGCCCGGACTGAGTGAGGGCAAGGCCTAGATACAGCAGTCCCGTTTCATTCTCCGGATCGACCTCTACCACCTTACGTAGTTGCGCGATCGCCTGATCAGAGTAGCGGCGAAAGAGGTTTGAGTCCTGTTGCACCACAAAAGACTGCGTGGCCATTTGGCTGAGCCGGCCAGCCCGCAGCCGGGCATTTAAAGAACTGTCCAACTCGGTGAGCATCCCGGCGTAGTCGGCGGCATAGGCAAAGCGCTGCCGCGCTTCGAGATTGCTGACCATGGAGTCAAGTAAAAGCATACGCACCTCAGGCGTGGCGGTTGCCAAAGCGGCCTTTTGCCGGTCAAAGTCTGGGTCGGGCCCTAGTGGCGGCAGTCCCTCCGAGGGCGCGCGACCGGCCGGAGGCTCAGCAGCGATGCCCGTGCCATCCTGGTTGGTCAGATTGGTTTTATCAGCAAAGAACAGGAGAAAAAATACGGCCAAACCGGCGATCCCCACTATCAAACGCAACAAGAAGCCCGAAGTCCGGCTGGAAGTAGATGGTTGCTGCATGCTCGTCAATATTCAATCCACGCCTCAATCCTGGATTACTCCTCGCTGCTGGCGCTTTTCACCTTATCGACGAAGACACGCGCAGGCTTGAAACTCGGCACATTGTGCGCGGGAATCACGATCGACTTGTTCTGGGAGATGATCCGCCCCACCTTCTCCTTGCGGTGCTTGACGATAAAGCTACCGAATCCTCGGATGTATACATTTTCACCACCAGCCAAAGCATTCTTGACAACGGTGAAGAAGCCTTCCAAAGATGCAGATACATCGGCGCGGTCGATACCCGTCTTTTGAGCGATTTCTAAGATTACTTCGGCCTTAGTCACGTTTGTATAATTTTCTAGTTTCTAAACAGTTAGCACGTTTAGGGAAGATTACAGAATTGCCTCGCAAATTTAGTAGAAACGGATGAATCACAAAACTTTTTGGGAATAAAATCGACTGATTGTCCGGCAGATATAACTTTGTCGGCCCCGGCGGGTTAGCGTACCGGCGGGGACACCATCTGCAGCATGGCCGTTTGTTCTGAAAAGGCTGTGCTGCATGTTCCCTCATATACACAAGAGCAAACAGGCCAAACAGGATACCTGGCCGTATTGTTTTTTATCTCTATGCATATAGGCGACCGAATCGTCAAGTGGTACGAACAGCAGGGGCGAGACATGCCCTGGCGGGAGGTTCACGATCCCTATCTGATCTGGATTCAGGAGGTGGTCATGCAGCAAACCCGTATTGAGCAGGGGGTTGGCTACTACGAGCGCTTCGTAGCGCGCTTTCCTGACCTCAAGACCCTGGCCGAGGCCCCGCTGGACGAGGTATTAAAGTATTGGGAAGGCCTGGGCTACTACAGCCGGGCACGCAACCTGCACGCGGCCGCGCAGCAACTGGTTTCAGAACATGGGGGGATCTTCCCGCGCGACCCACAGGCCCTGATGCGGCTCAAAGGGATTGGCCCCTATACGGCCCGCGCCATTGCTTCTTTTGCCTTTGGAGCCGAGACGGGCGTGATCGATGGCAATGTCCTGCGGGTGATGGCCCGGGTACTGGGCGACGATTCCCCTATCAACCAGCCTCGCACCCGCAAGGCTTTCCAGGGGATCATCGATACCTGGGTGCAAGGGGTCCCTTCCCGGGCTTTTAACCACGGCATCATTGATCTGGGGGCGACGGTCTGCACCCCCACCCAGCCGGGCTGCCTGCTGTGCCCACTGGAGACAGCCTGTGTGGCCCGGGCGGAGGGGCACACCCATCTGCTCCCTTTCAAAGAAAAAAAAGGCCCCAAACCGGTGCGCTATTTCCACTTTTATATGGTGCACGATGCCCGGGGTGCCCGCCTGATCCGGCAGCGGCCGGCCCAGGGACTCTGGGGCGGCCTCTGGGAAATACCCAATGCTGAGGTGGAGGCGGAAGCCTTTCAACGCCAGCTTGACCCCCGGGGCGGAGATTACTGCTTCTCTCTGCGGCACATCTTCACCCACTTTGAGATGCAGATCGGCGTCTATACCCTGCCTACTCCAGCCGCCGCAGGCTGGGAAGGGCAGTTCGTTTCTCCCGAAAAAATTTCTACCTTTGCTTTTGCCCGGGCCGTGCTCAACATCTTCTCCCGTTGGGAAAAAAACGCCCCTCAGACCGGCCTCCTCTAGCGCTCCGGTGGTGGTTTTCCTCCCAAATAGCAGAGAAGGCTTAGGCTCCCGGCAGGGCTGCTTTTTACTCTTTATCTCTTCATGGCAAAGTACGGATTAAATAAGGTCACACTCATCGGAAACCTCGGCGCAGACCCGGAGTTGAAGTATCTGGATCAGGGCATCGCCTATACCCAACTGCGCCTTGCCTGCACCGACCGCTATCGCGGCAAAGACGGCAACTATCAGAACCGCACCGAATGGGTGAACGTCACCCTCTGGCGCGGCAATGCCGAGGTCGTGGGCAAGTATTGCCGCAAAGGGTCCACCCTTTGTATTGAGGGTCGGCTGCGCAACCATAGCTGGGAAACTCCTGAAGGTGAACGCCGTAGCCGTATGGAGGTAGAAGGAAGCCAGGTCATCCTGCTGGACTCTCCTTCGGAACACCCTCCGGTGAGGCCTATCGCTCAGCCAACGACTACGTTGCAGTCGCCGCCCCCCTCACAGCCTGACCAACCCGTCGCCCCCAGCCAGGAAGGCGGGGAAGACGACTTGCCCTTCTAATCCGGCGGTCCCCTCTTTAGGTACCTGTGCCCGCTTTCTCATCGTCCTACTCCCCAAAAACTGACAACCCGTGGACCCAGATCCTGGGCAATTTCAGACCTTCCTGTTCCTGCTAAGCAGCTTGCCCTGGTGGCCAGTCCTCCTGGCCCAGATCGGCTTGTTCGGGCTGCTCATTCTGGGCTCCTTTACGGCTTCCGGAGCCGAGGTGGCCTTTTTCTCCCTCTCCAAAAGTGAGATCGAAGAACTTCGCAACGACGAGTCCCGGGAGGCCCAACGGGTATGGAACCTCATCAGTATGCCCAAACGGCTGCTGGCCACCATCCTGATTACCAACAACCTCATGAATGTGGCGGCCATCCTTGTGGCCTCCAACATCCTGCAACTGGTAGCCCAGAGCCTGGAGATCAGCGAGACCATCCGCTTCCTGTTGGAGGTGGTGCTCATCACCAGCCTGCTGCTCTTTTTTGGCGAAATCATCCCCAAGGTCTACGCCGCTCGCAACCGGCACCGCATCGTGCGCTTTCTGGCCCTGCCCCTGGAAGTGCTGCGCTGGTTTTTCCGGCCTCTGGCCTATCTCCTGATTCAGAGTACCAACTTCATCGACAAGCGGGTCAAGATGACCGAGGCTACCGCCTCTCTTGACGACCTGCGCCAAGCCATCAACCTGACGTCCCAGGGCGAAGAGGACAAGGAAGAACAGGAAATTCTGAAAGGCATCGTCAACTTCAGCAACATCGCCGTCCGCAGCATCATGCGGGCGCGGGTGGATGTCAAGGCCGTAGCCATCGACACGCCTTTTTCTGAGCTGGTGGCCTTTATCCAGGCCTACAACTACTCCCGGCTCCCCGTCTACGAAGAAAACCTCGACAACGTCCGAGGGGTCCTGCACATCAAGGATCTCATGCCCTTCCTCAGGGAAGGGGCGACCAACCCCAACCTGGAAGAGCTGTTGCGCCCGGTCCACTTTGTGCCTGAAAGCAAGAAAATCGATGCGCTCCTCGAAGAGTTCAAAACCAACCGCCTCCACATGGCGGTGGTGGTGGACGAGTTTGGCGGTACCGCTGGCATCGTCACCCTGGAGGACGTGATCGAAGAAATCTTTGGCGAAATCACGGAGGAGTTTGACTCGGATGACTGGGTGTATACCAAGCTGTCCGAAGATACCTATATCTTCGAGGGACGTATTTCCCTCATCGACGTCAAGAAAATTCTGGACCTCGAAGACGAAGTCTTCGAAGATGCCCGCGGCGACTCCGACACCCTCGGCGGCCTCATCCTGGAGCTGCACGGCAAGATTCCCGCCATCAACGAGGTGATTACCTACAAGCAGTTTGAACTGCACGTCGAGGCGGTAAGCAAGCACCGCATCACCCAGGTCAAGCTGGTGATCTTACCGACGGAACCGGAAAAATCGACCGAAGGTTGAGGGAATCTGCGGCCCTCCTTGTATTCCTACCGTATGCCCCATCAAACGCCTGCTATGCGTGCTTTTTGGCTAAGCCTCTCCCTGCTGGCGCTTCTCAGCGCCTGTGGAGAACCCTATGAACCCTACCCACGGCCTTATGGGTTTCACCGGATTGAGCTCCCCCAGAGCCGATCCTATGCCCGCTTTGAGACGGAAAGCTGCCCTTTTTCCTTCGAATATCCCGACTATGGCCACCTGAGCCGGGCCAATGCCGACTCCTGCTGGGCCGACCTTGCCTTTCCCCGCTACGACCTCAAGTGGCACATCACCTACCGCAGCCAAAGCCAAAGCGGCAAAACCCGAAGCATGCACTACGAGGAGTACCGCCGCCTGATCTACAAACACAGCAAGAAAGCCACCCAGATCAAGGAGAGCCCTCTGAGCGTATCCGCCGGGACCGGCACCCTTTTCGAGATCTACGGCAATGTAGGCACCCCCGCCCAGGTATTCCTCGCCGACAGTAGCGGCGAACATGTATTTATGATGTCCTGCTATCTCCAGACTGCCCTGAAAAACGACTCCCTGCAGCCGGTCATCCAGTACATGAAGGAGGAGATGAACCACATGCTGGAGACTTTCCGGTGGGAATAGCGGGGGAGACGCAAGAGGTCAGCCCTCTTCGCGGCCAGAGGTCAGACAGCAAACGAGATGAATCTGCCTGGCTGGCGCCCCCACAGAACTGAGGCCTGAGGCTATCCATATTTACCCGCATGACATCCTGCCAAGGTGCGACCAATGCTGAACCCCTGCCGGGGTTCAGGGAGACGTCTTTTCGGCATGATCCAGATGGGTCCAATATCTGAGGCCCCCCGCAGGGCGGCCGGCCACAGAGCGGTCGCACCTTTATAGCCGTGGCCAGTCGGACGCCATGAGAAACGTTTCGCCGGGGATGGGGTCCGACACCTACGGCGTCGGTTTCTCTTGTCGTCGTGCTACAA
>RFHL01001241.1 GCA_003696875.1 Bacteroidota bacterium
GCAGTGGCCCCGCCAATATCGAAGCAGTGGCCCTTGACGCTATAGTAGCCCTCACGGTACCACCGCAGGTAGCGACGCATCTGGTCGTGGGCATCGAAGGTGCCACACTGGACCAGGCTCTCGGCCAGGCATAGGGCCATGCTGGTATCATCGGTCCACTCCCCGGGGGCCAGGTCAAAAGGGCCTCCTCCGGTG
Source organism: Bacteroidota bacterium (assembly GCA_003696875.1). Classification (GTDB taxonomy): domain Bacteria; phylum Bacteroidota; class Bacteroidia; order J057; family J057; genus RFHL01. The sequence goes on from RFHL01001241.1 coordinate 196, forward strand.
ATGTCCGTGAGGGGCGTAAAACTACCCGGACGGGTAAATTCGAGCGTAGTGCCCAGCGCATCGCCGGTGGCGAGGCCGAGGAGCGCCCCCCGGGCGCGGTCTTGCAGGTTGAGGTCCATGCCTCAAGGTACTAAAAAGCCAAAAAAAGCTGCCCCAAACCCTTGGGGCAGCTTTTGGGACCGGTGTTAGCGGAAACCTTAGTTTTGGCCGGTACCGATTTGCTGGATCTGCTCCAGCTGCTGTTGCAGCTTTTGCAGCTTGGCCTGCTCGGCAGTTACCTTGGCCTGTACCTGCTGCTGGGCTTCGGCATTCTGCGCCTGGGCACCGGCATTTTTTTGCAGGGCAGCCTCAAGCTTGGCTTTTTCCTCTTCCAGCGTCGTCTGCTCTTCTTTCAGGCTGGCCTGCTTTTTCAGCAGTTCGTTGAGGGCAGCCGTCTGAGCCGTTACCTCAGCCTGAATGGCAGCCCGGCGCGCCTCAGCGTCGAGGTTAGCGAGGAAGGCCTTGGCGGCTTCGATTTCCTGAGGATACATATCCGAGGAAAGAAAGTTCTGATTTCCTAGCGACAGAAAGAGGGTCAGCCGGGGGCGAGGCTGGTTTTTGCTGGGCTCTTCCAGCCGATAATAGTAATCGAGTGTACGCCCCGAAATGCTGGGAATCACCGTGCTTTGGGCGAGGTAAAGGTCTTTGCGCTCCTTTTTGACCTTGGCACCGGCAGCCTTGAACTTCTGGTCCAGCAGGGCCTCAATCTGGGCATAGGAGGCATTCATTTCCATGGTGACACCATTGGCCATGGGAGCCAGGCGTTTGTCAAAGGTGTAGCTGCCTTCCAGGGGCATCTGGGCCTGGAGAGGAGCCATGGCAAGCAGGCAAAGGGTGAAGAAGATAAAAGGTGACGCATAAGAAAAAATGTTGGCAGTGAAGGGGAGTCTTGCGGCATTTGCCTTTTCAGATGCAAAAAGCCCCCCGGGGTCACAACCGGAGGACATCTTTAGGCAAAGAAGGAGAAAAAAGGCTTATTCAAAGTCCCAGGCCCCGGCGGACCAGATCAGGCCGGCCGTGGCTTTGCCGTATTTGGCTTGCAGGGACTGTAACTTGAGACGGGCATCGATGAGCTTGTTTTCGCGGGAGTTGATCAGGAAAATGGAGCTTTCTCCGGCCTGAAATTTGAGGATTTCCGCTTCGAAAAGGGCTTCGTACTGGGCGACATTGACGCGGGAGAGATCGATCTGCCCGGCGATGTTTTCCATTTCCGTGGCGTAGGCCTGGACCTTATTGGCCAGCTCCTGGCGCTTGAGGTCCTGTTTGAGCCCTGTTTCCCGCTGCTTGATGCGGGTCAGTTCAAGGTTGCCGCGGGCTTCGCGCAGGAAGATCGGAAAGCCCAGGCTTACCCCCCATTTAAAATTGTTGGCGAAAAGGCCGGGATAGAAAAACTCACTGTCCCCGCTGGGCGTCGCCGCGGTCTGTAGCAAGTTGTAATTGACATTGAGTTTGGGCTTGAGTTTTTCTGCCTTCAGACGACGCTCGACGTCGA
>RFHL01001242.1 GCA_003696875.1 Bacteroidota bacterium
CAGTACCTCCTGATATAGCTCGCTGGCGGTGCGCAGGTCGCCCCGGATCATCTGGGTAGTGGCGTCGACATAGCGCTGAGCCACCACCTCCTCCGTGCGGGCAGGGTCGATGCCCGGCCGGGGACGGCTGGGCCCCTCGGCCGCCTGGGGCGTTTTACAGGCGGTGAGCCCGCCCAGGAGTATGAGGCAAAGCAAGAAGGGGAGAGGCTGGGACATTCGCATAGTGGGTATCCAAAGGGGGAAAGCCGCCCCGGTGGACGACAGAGGAAAATTAGGACTATTTGCCCGTATGGCCAAAGCCGCCCGCCCCGCGGGCTGTATCTGAGAGGGCATCCACGGGTTCCCAGCTGACGGTTTCGTGCCGGGCGATGACCATCTGGGCGATGCGCTCGCCCGGCTGCAGGGTAAAGGGCTCGGGACTCAGGTTGACCACCAGGACCTTGATTTCGCCGCGGTAATCGGCGTCGATGGTGCCGGGGGTATTTAGGAGACTCAGGCCGTGCTTGACGGCCAGGCCCGAGCGGGGCCTGATCTGGGCTTCATAGCCCACCGGTAACTCGATATGGAGCCCTGTGGGAATCAACTGCCGCTCCAGACTCCCCAGGGTGACAGGAGCCTCCAGGTGGGCGTGCAGGTCCATGCCGGCACTGTGATCCGTGGCGTATCGGGGTAGAGGGTTAGCGGATCGGTTAATGATGGGAATCTTGATCATGGGAGGACGCTTGGTCAGGTTAGGTGCTCAGCAGGCCTTCAATGGCCCGGGCCAGGTCAAAATCTTTGTCGGTCAGGCCACCGGCATCGTGGGTGGAGAGCCGGACCTCAACGGTGCGATAGACGTTGGACCATTCCGGATGGTGGTTGGCCTTTTCGGCCAAGATGGCCACCCGGCTCATAAATCCAAAGGCTTCGACAAAGTCTTTGAACTGAAACGTCTTTTCGATGCCCGCATTCGCAAAGTGCCAGCCCGGGAGGCTTTGCAGGGTCGTTTGGGCGTCGCGTTCGGTGTAGGTTTGCATAGGCATGAGCTAAGGATGGGAAATTATCAGGTGAAAAGGTATCGGGGTTGCGGAAACCATCGTTGATCCACTATCTTAAGGGCTCAGCCCGCCAGATCTGGGCGCCCCATTCTTATTCACCTATATCAACAGGACGACGATGAAGTACGCTTTGTTTGGGTTAATGACCCTCTTTTCGCTTTCTGTGATGGCTCAGGCCAGCCTGACCGTCACCGGCAAGGTGACCAACCCGGTCGGGGAAGTGGTCCGGGTGTATTACGAAACCAATCCCCTGGATTATAAACAGCGGGAAATGGCAGATGGGACCCTGGACAATGAAGGGCAATTTTCGCTAGAAATTCCCCTCGAGAGCGCCCGTGAACTCACCCTGATGCATGGCCGGGAGCGCACCCGCTTCTATGCGGCCCCGGGGCAGCAGTTGCACGTGACCCTGGATGCAGATCAGTTTGATGAATCGCTTCGCTATGAAGGAGAAGGCGCCGGGGCTTCCAATTTCCTGGCTCAGTGGTTTTTGACCTTTATGGATCAGCCCGTGCAGGAGGAAGCCTTCAAGCAGATCAAAGAACAGGACGCGGCAGGGTATCAGGCCTGGCGCCGCACGCAGTACGAAGCCCAGTTGGCTTTTCTGGCCGAAATGAAGGACAAGTTCGGTCTTTCCGAAGCCTTTGTCAAACACATGGAACTATCCACGACCTACCAGTGGGCCAGTGACTTGTTTCTTTATCCGGCCTACCATACGTATATGAACCGCCTGGAGACGGAACCGGTTTTACCTGTGGACTATTTTGACTTTCTGGATGAAATTCCCCTTCAGGCAGAAGGAGCCATGGCCGTGGAGGCGTACCCGGATTTCTTGCGTGGGTATCTGGAACAAAATACCCCCGCCGGGGAAAATGGGGAAACGTCTATCCTGGATCGCTACGCCTACGCCAGCAAAGTATTGGACGGCAAGCCCCTTGCTCTGGTGCAAGGCTTGATTCTGAAGTCTCTCATGGAGGATGGCCAGGTACTGGCCATGACCGATCAGTATGCTGCCTACACCGAGGCCGCCGTCGTACCCGCCTATGTCGAGGCGCTGGAGACGATGTATGATCAGGCCATGCGGATGGCGCCGGGCCAGCCGGCTCCCGACTTTACCGCCGTCGATCCCGACGGCAAGACCTACGCCCTGAGCGATCTCAAAGGCAAGGTGGTATACATGGACTTCTGGGCCAGCTGGTGCGGCCCTTGTCGGCGCGAGATGCCCGCCAGCCGCGCGCTGCAGGAGCGCTTTGCGGATGAGAAGGAGGTACTCTTCCTCTATGTCTCCATTGATGATGACGAAGCGGCCTGGCGCAAGGCGATGGAGGAGGAAAAGCTCGGGGGCCTTCACCTCTTTTCTCAGGGTTGGCAATCCGAAGCCCCGCTGGCCTATGCCGTGGAGGGGATCCCCGCCTATTTCCTGATCAACAAGGATGGTACCATCGCCAACTCCAATGCCCCGCGCCCCAGCACGGGCGAAATCCTGGATGCGGAAATCCGCGCTGCCCTGGACCGAGGCAAGGTCCAGCGCGATACCGACGGTAAGTAATCTAACCCAGGCCTGCCTGCCATCGCCCCCTTGCCTTCAGGGTAAAGGGGCGATGGCATTATCGCTCCTGATAGACGACCGTCAACAGGGTCTGGCCCACCGCACCCAGCGTCTCGCGGGAGATGGTCGAGAGGTCGTCGCGATGGGTATGCCAGTGCGGGAAGAAGCGATTGCCGCCGGGGCGATCGATGATGTCAATCGTCGGAATGCGTGCCACCAAATTCATATAGGTGTGGTCGTCGATGATGCCTTCGGAGCTGTGGCTGCGAAAAAAGCGGTCGTAGCCCAGGCTGCGGGCGGTGTACCATACCTTGTCGAGGACCGAACGAGCATATTGCTCTGAAATGCCCTCGCGGGTGAAATAGGCTCCTTCGGCGCCCACCATGTCCAGGTTGATGGCGTACATGGGCATGTAACCAGGTACATGCGGCTGCCGGGACCAGTATTGCGAGCCGAGACAATAGCTGTTCTCGTGTTCGCTGCTGCCATAGTCCTCTGCATCCCAGAGGATGATGTCCACCCCTACCTGTGGGGCCTGTTGTCCCAGCTGACGAGCCACTTCCAGCAGGACGCCCACGCCACTCCCCCCGTCATTGGCGCCGGGAATCGGCTCTTGTTGGCGGCTGCTGTCCTCATCGGCAAAGGGACGGGTGTCCCAGTGGGCCGTGAGCAGGATGCGCCGTTTTTTCTCGGGCTGAAAGCTGGCGATGATGTTGCGCATATTCAGGGCGGTGCCATCAAAGGCCCGCACGACGCTTTCCTGAGCCTGCACCCGCGCGCCATAGCGCGCGAAGGTGGCCATCAGCCAGTCTCCACAGGCGCGATGCCCGCCGCTGTTGGGTACCCGGGGCCCAAAGGCCACCTGTTGCGCCACGAAAGCGTAGGCGCTATCCGCCTGGAAAGTGGGCACCACTACCTCCGGCTGTGGGGGCTGCTCAGGCTGAGGGTCTTCCCCACAAGCCGCCAGGATGACCAGGAGGAGCCAGGCCCAGATGGGCCTTTGCCACCAGATGACCCGCAAAGGGCTATTTTTCCACATACCAATCGGTGCCATCGGGGGTGTCTTCAAGCTTGATGTGCAGGGCATTGAGCCGGTCGCGAATCTGGTCGGCTACGGCCCAGTCCTTGGCCTGGCGGGCCTGGCTGCGCAGCTCGGTGATGACACCCATCAGGCCGTCCAGCAAGTCTTCCTGCTGGCCTGCGGCTTCGGTGGTGGCGCCCATTCCGAGCCAGTCCTGCCAGACGGCGAGGAAGTCTTGCCGGAAGGTCGTGAAGGTCTCCGGGGAGACGCCGAAGGTACTGCTGCTGTCCTTGTACAGCTGGTTGATGACGGGCAGGGCCTCGTACATGCGGGCAATGGCCTTGGCGGTATTGAAGTCGTCATTCATGTGGGCCGTCACATCGGCCCGGAAGGAGGCCAGGTTCTGCTCCAGCTCCGGATTGACCGCCACCGCCCGCGCCTGCGGGTCGATGCCGGCCAGGCGCTTTAACCCTTCGCCCATGCGCTGCAGGCCCCGCTCAGCCGCCTGCAGGGCGGCGTTGGAAAAGTCGACCGTGCTGCGGTAGTGGGCCTGCAGGATAAAGAAACGAATGGTCATCGGGGCGTAAGGCTGCTCCAGCAGGGGATGATCCCCGGAAAAGAATTCCCGCAGTCCGATGGCATTGCCCAGGGACTTGCCCATTTTTTGCCCCTCATAGGTGATCATGTTGTTGTGCAGCCAGTACTTGGCCTCATTCTTTCCATGGGCGTGACCGTGGAGGTTGCAGGCGTTTGACTGGGCGATCTCGGCTTCGTGGTGCGGGAACAGTAGGTCCATGCCTCCGCCATGGATGTCGTACCATTCGCCCAGATACTTGGTGCTCATCACGGTGCACTCAATGTGCCAGCCCGGGAAGCCGACGCTCCAAGGAGAGTTCCAGCGCATGATGTGGCTGGGAGAGGCTTTTTTCCAGAGGGCAAAGTCAGCCGGATGGCGCTTTTCGCTGCCACCTTCGAGGTTGTCGCGGGATTCCGCCAGCATATTGTCCAGGTCCCGGCCGGAGAGTATGCCGTAGGAAAAGTCTTTGTTGTAGGCGGGCACATCAAAGTAGATGGAGCCATTGACCTCATAGGCGTAGCCATGGTCCAGAATCTGCTGAATCACTTCGATCTGCTCCAGGATGTGGCCGGTAGCCCGGGGTTCGATGCTGGGGCGCAACATGCCCAGGGCAGCCATGTCTTCGATGTAGTTGTTGAAGTAAAGCTGGGCGACCTCCATCGGTTCCAACTGCTGGATCCGGGCCTGCTTTTCGACTTTGCTTTCGCCCTCATCGGCATCGTTTTCCAGGTGGCCCACGTCCGTGACATTACGCACATAGCGCACCTGATAGCCACTCGCCTTCAGATATCGGAAGACAATGTCAAAGGTGATGGCCGACCGGGCGTGGCCCAGGTGGGCATTGCCATAAACGGTGGGACCGCAGACATACATGCCCACGAAGGGCGGATTTATGGGTTCAAAGCGCTCTTTGCGGCGGGTGAGAGAATTATAAACGTGCAGGGCATCCATGGGATAGGGGATTCAGAGGTCGGATGTCAGAGGTCGGATGTCAGAGCGTAATCTAAGGTGCGTCCGTTGGGACTACGTCCCGACTTGGCCTACTCGCGGGAGTGGGCCTCTGCAGGCCGAGAGGGGCAAGGGAGGTCATAGGCAAAAAGCCCGTACCTGCGCAATGCGCGGCCAAAGATAGTAAATTCTGGGGATGTAGTCGGTCTCGGAAGCGGAATCCTGCGAAGGGTCTCGGACCGGGAACAGACCACGAGTCACCTAGCCGCAACATCGGCGGCTCTGGCGAGGCGTGGGATGAATGGGGCTGTTCATGCTCGCTGGTATACGCACATTCCCACCGAAAGGTGACGGTAGCCAGAGCGTTTATGGATCGGGGCTCCCGGCTTTTTCTTTTCGCTCCGGCACCGGATCATAACCACTGCCGCCCCAGGGATGACAGCTGGAGATGCGTTTCAGGCCTAGCCACCCTCCGCGCAGGGGGCCATGGATGCGAATGGCTTCGATGGTGTAGTGGCTACAGGTGGGCGTGTAGCGGCACGAGGCAGGGAAAAAGGGGGAAATGGCCGCTTGATAAAAGCGCACCAGGAAGATGAGGATTTGGCCGAAGAATTTTCCGATCATGGGCAGGACTGCCTGAAAAATGGTTAGTTTACGCAAGGCATGTCGCCTGGTTCCCGGGCTAGGTGTGCCCGCAAAGATACCAAACCGAATGTTCATGCGAATCTTTTTGCTGATCCTGCTCGCCGGCCTCGGGCCGGGCCTGGTAGCCCAAAGCGCTTTTCCCAACATCCTGATCGACAACGATGCCCGGGGCTATCCGCCCAGCGAGCCCAGCATTGCCATCAACCCGCGCAATCCGCAGGAACTGGTAGCGGGGGCCATTCTGGATCGGGTGTACACTTCCCGTGATGGGGGATTGGTTTGGCAAAAAGCGACACTCAACTCCACTTTGGGTGTTTTTGGGGATCCCTGTTTGCTGGCCGACCGCAAGGGGACTTTTTATTACCTCCACCTCTCCAATCCGGGGGGCGGGGGCTGGAACAGTCCTCGCCTGCTGGATCGCATTGTGTGCCAGGCCAGCCGCGATGGGGGCAAAACCTGGACCGATGGGGGCAGCATCGGGTTGCGACATCCCAAGGACCAGGACAAGGAATGGGCGGCGGCGCATCCGCGCCGCAAGCGGCTCTATGTGACCTGGACCGAGTTTGATGCCTACGAAAGCCACGAGCCCGAAGACCGCAGCCGGATTCTTTTCTCCCAATCCCGCAACCGCGGCAAAACCTGGAGTGAGCCTGTCGTACTCAGTGCCGTGGAAGGGGATTGTCTGGACGACGATGGCACCACCGAGGGCGCCGTGCCGGCCGTAGGGCCGGAGGGAAACATCTATGTGGCCTGGGCTTTAAACGAAAAGATCTACTTTGACCGCTCCATCGACGGGGGCAAAACCTGGCTGGATACCGACCAGGTCGTGGCCGATCAGCCCGGGGGCTGGACCATCACCATCCCCGGCATCAATCGCGCCAATGGGATGCCGGTTACGGCCTGTGACCTGAGCCAAGGCCCCTATCGGGGGAGCGTGTACGTGCATTGGGCCGATCAGCGGAACGGATCGGAGGATACCGACCTCTGGGTGATCGCCTCCCGGGACGGAGGCGATACCTGGACCGAGCCCATCCGCATCAACGATGATGGCTCCGGGCACCAGCAATTCTTTTCCTGGCTGGCGGTGGATCCGGTTACCGGCTATTTGTACACCGTCTTCTATGATCGCCGGGCCTACGACGATCTGCAAACGGATGTCTACCTCGCCTGGTCCCGTGACGGTGGCCAAAGCTGGCAAAATTCCCGCATCAGCGAAAAGCCTTTCGTGCCGGATGCAGGGGTCTTTTTTGGGGACTACAGCCATCTTGCTGTTTACGATGGCCACATCCGGCCTATCTGGACCCGGATGGATGACGGGCGCACCAGCGTCTGGACGGCCTTGATCGAGGCCAAGGACCTGAAGTAGGCCCGTATGTCGGCTGGTTGAGGCTGGGATTCAACCACCTAACCAATGATTCGGCAAAGTCTTCATGGTCTTATCCCCAACACAGGTTATGAATATGGTTTCCGCTGGGCCTGATAGGTGAGCATCACCGCCCCCGTCTCAAAGGCCTCGGCCCGTAGCAGATCAAAATAGGTTTCTTTTGGCTGACCCGGAAAAAGCGGAATTCCCTTCCCCAGGACCACCGGAATGAGGCAGAGAAACAATTCGTCTACCAGGCCCTCGTTGAGGAAAGCGGTTACGACCTGCCCACCCCCTACCAGCCAGATGCCGGTTTTGCTGGTCGTTTGCAGCATGTTGAGGCTTTCGGGGGAAAGGTCCGGCAGAACCGAGGTACGCTCGGTTTTTACTGAATATCCAGCCTGTGACGTCAGGACAAAGGTATGCTGCCCGGTGTAGGGCCAGGGGACGCCAAAGCCCAGCACCTCCTCGTAGGTGCTCCGGCCCATCACCAGCGTATCCACGCTGGCGAGAAAGTCGGCATAGCCATGGTCAATCTGATTGGGATTGGAGAGGGACTCCAGCCAATCCAACCCGCCGTCGGGGCGGGCAATGAAGCCGTCGAGCGAGGCCGCGATGAAGAGCTTGATGGGGAGCATAGGGAATCAGTATGACGATTGGCTTCTCTGGGTACCTTATGGTCCTCAACTCCCGTTTCGATTTTCCCACCAGCGGAGCAGCTCGGGCAGGCGGTGCAGGGCCGAGATTTCGCGCAGCTTCTGCCGGGCCTCGGTGGCGATCATACCCAGATAGGTACGGTTGCCCTCCAGGGAGGACATGACGCCGGTTTTGCCATACAGCACGGCGCCCTTACCAATGGTCAGGTCTTTCGATACCCCTACCTGTCCCCAGAGGATGACCTCATCCTCAATGGTGACCACGCCCGCGATGCCTACCTGTGCGGCGATCAGGCAGCGCTCCCCAATCACGGTATCATGCCCCACCTGCACCAGATTGTCCAGTTTGGTCCATTTGCCGATAACAGTATCGCCGCTCACGCCCCGGTCAATGGTGCAGTTGGCGCCGATGTCCACATGGTCATGGATGACCACCCGGCCTTTGGTGAGCAATTTTTCCCGGCCCCAGGGCCGGCCCTTGAAGTAAAAGGCCTCTCCCCCGAGCACGGTCCCGGGGTTGATGCAGACGTGGGCCCCGATCAGGCAGTGGTCACTGATCTGCACCCCGGCGTGGATCAGGCTGTGCGCTCCGATGCGCACATGAGAGCCGATGACCACATTGTGGCCGATTTCCACGCCGTCCCCGATCTCTACTTCTTCGCCAAAGACAACGTTTTGTCCGATGCGTACCCCCTTGCCGAGACGGGGCCTGCCGTGGGTATCCAGAGGGCGGCGGGGCTGCACCCATTCGGTGAGGCGATTGAAGTCGCGAAAGGGGTCTGTACTGATCAGCAGGCCCTTGCCTGGCGGTGGGGGTACCGCTTTGTTGATGAGGATGGTCGTAGCCGGGCTCTCCAGCGCCCGGCTGTAGTACTTTTCGATGTCTACGAAGGTGAGGTCGCCGGGACTTACTTTGTGGATCTCGTTCAGGCCGGTAATGAGGTGATCCGCAGGGCCATCAAAGGCGCAGTCCAGGAATTGGGCCGCCTTTTCCAGCGGCATTGGGACAGGCAGTTTCATGGCGAAAGATACGTTTTTCAGGGAGAATTGAAGGGGAATTTTTTATGGGTCTGTTCGGATCAAAATCCACATAATCCATGGCAGAAAGGTTGAAAATCATGCAGTTGGATGCTTTTTGTCATGGGGAAATATCGAAGAAAATGTTGACACATATAGATACTTCGATATTTTTTGCTTATTGAATGAAATGTTTGCAATTTGAGCATGAAAGCCTAATTTTGACGCTTTGTCAATCGCAGTCGCTTGAGACTAATTACCAACAATAACTCCTTCCTTACATGGATGCATTGGTTTACATTCTCCCCCTGGCAGGCGTACTAGCCCTGCTATTCACCTTTATACGGTCCAATTGGGTATCCAAGCAGGACGTGGGTGACGACCACATGGCCACCATCGCGAAAAACATCGCGGACGGGGCCATGGCCTTTTTGCGGGCTGAGTACCGCGTGCTGGCCATCTTTGTTGTAGCCGTGGCTATCTTGCTCGCCATCAAGGACTACAACGCCGAAACTTCCCGGTTTTGGGTAGCCATGTCCTTCATTACGGGGGCCATCTGTTCGGGCCTGGCCGGCTTTATCGGTATGCGCGTCGCTACCAAGGCCAATGTCCGCACGACCAATGCCGCCCGTACTTCGCTGGGCCGTGCCCTGGAGGTCGCCTTCGCTGGCGGTTCTGTCATGGGCCTCGGCGTAGTGGGATTGGGTATCCTGGGTCTGGGTCTGCTGCTGATCATCTACAC
>RFHL01001243.1 GCA_003696875.1 Bacteroidota bacterium
GAACCAAAACCAGTCCCATCAGGAACATCACCGAGAGGTGAAACTGGTCGTCCCGGAATTTGCCGTACACAAAACGAGGAATCAGGTGATACACGTGCAGGTGGTTCAGCGCGCCCCACAGAAAAACCGGCAATCCCAGCAACAGCGCCAGACCTTGCCCCAACAGGGCTCCCAGCCCGTATGGCCCCCGGCGGATCACATGATCCCGGAAGTTCAGCGCCTCCAGGCCCTTCTGGTAAGCGGCCATCTTTTCTCCCATCGCCGCCAGGGCCGTATCGCCAGCAGCCAACCGTGATTCCAGGCGGGCAATCAGGCGCTTCTCCGCCTGAAAACGGGCATACAAATCATCCGAATTCAGTCCCATTTCGGCGGCAACCTCCGTCCCAAAACACTGCCTATACCCCTCGATCAGATCATAGTGAGCCGGCCCGATATGCAGGACGCAATCTTTCATGCGGCGGGCGAGATCGTTACGGATTTCCAGCAGGGCCTTGACAGGATTTTTCCGGTAAGACGCCATATAGGGAGCCAGGTCCATCGGTGCGCCATTGATCATGAGCACCTCGGTCTGAAATTTGAGGTGATCCCGATAATTGATTCCGATGGGGACAATCTGGAGGGGAAAGTCCCCCGGTGCTTCCTCGGCGGCCTTGAAGGCTATACGGGCAAAGCCCTTCTTCAGAGGTCGCAGCCGCCGCAGGCGGCCGTGATTGCCCTCCGGAAAAATCAGCACCGCCTCTGAGCGGTGCAACCGCTCCTGACAGATCTCAAAAATCCGCTCGTTACGGTCCCGGATGTCCGGCAGGTTGTCCCGCTGCCGGTAAATCGGCAGCATCTTGAAAGCATCGAAAATCGGCTGGAGAGATTTTACAAACACATCCGAACGGGTGATGTAGGAAGGCTGCCGCCGACCCCGGGTAGCAATCACCACCACCAGCGCATCCATGAAGGCATTGCCATGGTTGGGGGCCAGAATCAGGGGGCGACCCGCTGCCAGGGCCGCGGTATCCCCGGCATACTGGATCCGCCGAAAAAACAGCTTCATGGCCCAGCGGACCAAGATCCTGAGCACGGCGTATACGATGCGAAAAGAAGGTTTTTCCATTATTCCTCAGGTTGAATGCGGGACCAGATTGCAGCGATGCTGAGGCCCGAAAGTAAATGCCAGATCCCCCAGAGGGCAGCAATGATGGCCATACCGCCCATGCCATGGAAGAGCGAATCGTCAAATATAAGCACCAGCGCCAAGCCGGAGTTTTGAATCCCTGTCTCAATCGAAATGGTCCGCCGCTCTTTGGCGGCCATCTTCCAGAGCTGGGCCCAGGCAAAGCCCCCACCGAGTGCAGACAGATTGTGAAAAAACACAATCAGGATCACGTAGTGAACATAGCGCAAGAAGAAATCAAAATTGACGGCCAGCGCAATCACGATATAGGCCCCAAAGATAAAGAGGGATAGGGTCCGGATTGGCTTGGTAATACGAGCCGTAAAGCCCGGAAAGCGGCGAGCCGTCCACATTCCTACCACCAAGGGAATGCCCATGATCGTAAGAATCTTTTGCACGATGTCCCAGGCATCCAGGCTGATGGCCTGCATGAGGTCGGCTGTCGGGGGATACAGGCTAGACCAGAAAGCAAAGGTAAAGGGCGTCATCAGGATGGCCGCCAGGGTGGTCACAGCTGATAGGCTCACCGAGAGCGCCACATTCCCCTTGGCCAGCAGGGAAATAAAGTTGGACACATTGCCACCCGGGCAACTCGCCACCAAAAACATGCCCAGCGCCATGCTGGGGCAAGGCTGCATGATCCACACCAGGCCCAGGGTAAAGAGCGGCAGAATTAGCCACTGAGATGAAAGCCCGATCAGGGCCGAACGAGGATTCTGAATCAGCCGCTGAAAGTCTTCCCACTTCAGTGACAGTGCCACCCCAAACATGATAATGGCCAGCGTCAGGTCCAGAATCAGGAGCCCATCAGCTGAGAAGTTCAGCATGAGCTTATCCATTTCCAGACATTTGGCTTTTTCCAGCATGACCATCCAGGTTAGAGGTAAACGAAAAGCCCCACCGCCGACGCCTCGGCGGCCAGGGCCGCTATTTTACCCGGTTAAAGCGCAGCGCCTTCAGCATCCAGGCCGGCAGCGGCCGGCGCGGGTCGCGCTTGCGCAGGTCCAGGTA
>RFHL01001244.1 GCA_003696875.1 Bacteroidota bacterium
AAAGCCCAGGTGGAAGAGATCGCCAAACTGAAAATGCCCGACCTCAATGCTCGGGATTTGGATGCTGCCGTCAGGACGATTGAGGGAACCGCCCGCAGCATGGGCATCGTTGTGGAAGGCTGAGGCAGCCATCGAAAGAGGACCCTGTAGAGGCTGTTGCTGGAGAGAGGCAGATGGCAAAACGAGGAAAGAAATATCGCGCAGCACGCGCTCGCGTAGATCGCAGCAAGCGTTATACTTTTGAGGAAGGCATTGGGCTCGCTCTGGAGTGTGCCTATGCCGGTTTTGACGAAACCGTCGACATCGCGGTACGGCTGGGCGTGGACCCACGCCACGCGGACCAGATGGTGCGCGGCACCGTCGTGTTGCCCAATGGGTTGGGCAAGGAGGTGCGCGTGCTGGTGTTCGCCAAGGGGGAGAAGGTCAAGGAGGCCTTGGACGCAGGGGCGGACCATGCGGGCGGCGAAGAGTTCATCGAGAAGATCAAAGAAGGCTGGCTGGAATTCGACAAGTCGGTGGCGACACCGGATATGATGGGTCAGGTCGGTAAGATCGGTAAGATCTTGGGGCCGCGCGGCTTGATGCCGAACGCCAAGCTGGGAACGGTAACTTTCGATCTGGAAAAGGTGGTCAAGGAAATCAAGGCCGGAAAAGTGGACTTCCGGGTGGAAAAGACGGGGATCGTCCATGCCCCCATGGGCAAGGTTTCCTTCGGCCAGGACCGCCTACTGCAGAATATGGCCAGCTTTATCGATACCTTGGTACGGTTGAAGCCGACCAGTGCCAAGGGAACCTATCTGCGCGGAATCGCGATTTCAACGACTATGGGCCCCGGTATCCAGATCGACCCGCTGTCGGTCAAATCGATCCTGGGCTAAGGGGCGGCGCGGCGACACCGGGCCGCTGGACAGAAAGAGTTCAACATGACTGCCGCTTGGCGCTTTCGGACATCTGAGACCGTAGGTACACAAAGGCAGGTGTTTAAATCCGCCCGGCACGGGTGGGACCTACCGAGGTGTGTGAGGCAACCAAACGGGCTCCATCGTGAGTGATTCGGACATCTGAAAGCACGCCGGCAGAAGGAAGGAGGGTTGTCAGACTTTGGAACGGGCCAAAAAGGAAGAAGTGGTTGCTCAACTGCGCGAGAAGTTGGCACGCGCCAGCACCACCCTGTTGACCGACTTCAAAGGCCTGAAGGTGTCGGAGATCACCGA
>RFHL01001245.1 GCA_003696875.1 Bacteroidota bacterium
CTATCAGGTTGTCGCCAATGGCCGCTTGCAGGAAGAAACGGACCTGCCCGGCGATCGCCGCCGCACCCGTTGGGAGACGGAGGTCCGTCTCCCAACCAAGGTCATGGTCATCGGGGTGGCCCGCTTTGCCATCGACCATGGGGCAGAGGCGGCAGGTGTGCCGGTCTCATCCTGGATCTACCCACAAGACCGGGACGCGGGCTTTGTCGATTATGCGCTGGCGGTGCCCATTCTGCGCTTTATGACGACCTATATTGGCCCCTATCCCTACACCAAGCTCGCCAATGTGCAATCCTCGACCCGCTATGGTGGCATGGAAAATGCCGGCAACATCTTCTATGCGGAAAGTTCGGTCACCGGAGACAGCACGTCTGAATTTCTCATTGCCCATGAGATCGCCCATCAGTGGTTTGGCAACTCCGCCTCTGAAGCCCGCTGGGGCCACATCTGGCTCAGTGAAGGATTTGCCACCTACTTTACCCATCTCTATCGGGAGGCGGCCCATAGCGAAAAGGTCATGCGTGCCGCCCTCGCCGAGGATCGGGAGGTCATTTTTGCACAAGCCCCCCCATGGCCCGTCGTATCCCCGCCCGTCAAGGACCTCAACTATCTTCTCAATGCCAACTCCTACCAGAAGGGCGGCTGGATACTGCACATGTTGCGGCAGCAGGTGGGGGACTCGGCCTTTCAGGCGGGCATCCGGCGCTACTATGCCCGGTACGACCTGGACAATGCCCTAACCGAGGATTTTCAGGCCGTGATGGAGGAGGTATCTGGACAAGATCTGGAGGACTTTTTCCAGCAGTGGCTCTACCGGGCGGGCAACCCTCAACTGAAGGCAAGCTGGTCCTGGGACAGCCGCCGACAGGAGGTAACACTTACCTTTACCCAGGAGCAGGGGGCGTTGTATACCCTGCCCGTAGACATCGGGTTCCAGTTGCCGGGCGAAGCCGAGCGCCGGATCGAGACCTTCGATCTGAACGCCCGGACCCAGACGTTTCGCATCCCGCTACCGGCTCGTCCTGAGGCGGTGGTCGCCGATCCCCAGGTGCGCCTGCTGGCGCGCATCACTTGGGAGTAAGCCCCGTCAGGGTTGAAGGACCGTGCTATCGGCCTCCGCCCCAGGCATCAATTCATTCACCCCCTTCAGCTCACCGATTTTGGGGATGATCTGAATCAAAAAGCGCTGGTTGCGCGACTCGTCGATCGGGTCGCGACCCACGCCTTGCTCGCCGCTACCGGCGATCATGACCTCGACCCGGTTCGGGTCAAAGGCAATCCCCTCTTTTTCCCACAAGCGGTATAGAGAAAGGGCCCGCTCATAGCTGAGCTCGTAGTTGCGGGTGTAGGCATCGCGGGAAGCCATCCCTTCAATGACCATCAGATATTTGATGTTGTCGTCGGGCTGTAAGCCGTCGACCAGGCGCTTAAGGGCACGTCCGGCATCGACGAGCAACTCGTGATAGCTGGGCGAAATGGTGCTTTGGCCCTTGGGAAACTGCACCTGTGTCCGCAGGACATGCCGCTTATAGGCAGGCTGGTAGCGAAAATAGCGCGGGTCCAGCCGCTCAATGGCCTGCTGGATTTCCTGCAGCTTTTTATACTCGTCTTCCATGACCAGCAGGCGGGCCCGCTCATCCTGAAGCTGCTCAATGAGGGAGGAGGCATACATTTCCTCGTCGCTGAGGCGACGCTGCAGCTCTTCGAGGGCCAGACTCTGCTTGTCGAGCTCCAGGCTGCGTACCCGCAGTTCCTGCTCGGTGGCGGCGAGGTCGGTCTCGCGCACCTTGAACATCTTGTAACTCAGCACAAAGAGTGCCAGGGCAATGATAAACAGGGCGGTCATCAGGTCGGCGTAGCTGACCCAAAACAGTCGACCGCTATCTTGAGAGGATCGCATCATAACAGACTGGTTTGAGGGAAAAGAAAAGCAGGCTCACGAATTATCCCACCAGGGTCTGTACCACCCAGAAGATCCCCCCGCCGAGGGCGGCTACGCAGGCTGCCGTGCCGGCATAGACGAAGGCGCGATAGGCACCACTATTGACAAAGTCGCCGCGGCCGGCGACCACTTTTTCGAGGCGGGCGTTCATCGCCCGGATTTCTTCGGTCAGTGCTTTGCGACTGGCCTGATCCTCGCTCAGGTGGCGCAGCAGTTGCTCGTTGATGGCCAGGCTCTTCTCCTGCAGAGCCTTGACGTCGCCCCGGATCTGTCCCAGATCCTGCTGTATGGCCGACACGGCCGCTTTGCGGTCGGTTCCCTCCAGCGAGGCCAGGTACTGGTCCATCTTCACATAGGCGGCCTGTGTGCTGCGTTCCAGGGCCTTGATGTTCTCGGAAACTAGAGAGTCGACCTGCTGGTCCATGGTCTGCAGGTGGGTGCCCAGCTTGCGGGAAAAGGCCTCGGCTCGCTGAGCGTAGCTCTCCAGGTAGGCGGTTTGCTTTTCTATCAGGCCGTCATTGCTGTGTAGCACCCGTTGAATGCCGCCCAGGCCCTGCTCCAGAGAGCGGAGCTGGGAAAAAACTGCTTTTAGCTCGTTGAAGAGGCGCAGCGATTCGCCCAGGGAGTCGTTGACGTGGCTTTGATAGCGCACAAAGCCGTCGTTGAAGGCGGCGAGGTTGTCGCGCAGGTCAGCCAAAGGTGCCTCAGGGCTGCGGTGCAGGGCCGGGAGGATGGCCGTGCGCAGGAAGGTGAGGTAGCCATAGCCTTCCTGGTCGACCGTTTTTTTGCTTTCCTTGAAGGCAAAATTGCTGCGTACCGTCAGGGCCAGGCCCGAGGCACTGCCGATCATCCCGATCAGGACTCCGCCGATAAAAGACTGAATAGCCGCATCGCTGACGCCGTTAAGCGCGATCTGCACCAGCCCGATGATAACACCGGTGAAGGTACACAGCAGGCCGATGTAGAGGGGAAGGGTGATGTTGGCCTCGATGGCCCGTTCACGGGCCATGACCTTTCGATCGGCTATTTCCTTTAAGATGTCAAAGTCGGCGGCTCCGCGGTTGCGCTCCAGATAGGCATTGGTCGTGCGCACGATCTCCCGAAAGGTGACTCCAAAGGTGGGCTGCTCCGCAATCCGGGTCACCTCGCTCCCCTCTATGGTCTTGGTCTCCGGGCGCAGGTGGCTGGGAGGGGGAAAAAGCTTGCTCAGTTGTTGAATGGCTTGGCCATTGCGAAAGAATACCAGCAGCTGACCCAGGACGGCGAGGGCGACCAAGCCCATTTCAATCATGAAAATCGGTTCCATAAAACATGTTTTTCCAGGTGCAGAAAAAGGCGTTTCCAGTCTTGCCTGTTTAGGCAAAGGCGATGCCAAGCCCGCAAATGCGGCCTGAAAAGGCCTATTTGCAGTCAAACGCCAGGGGCCTGTCTCATATTGGGATGCCGGGTTCCAATTCGGGACGCAGAAACCAAACCAATTCCCCCGTGCGATGGTTAGCATTATTCGCGATCATTCGGAATCCTCTCCCCAATCGGGTAGGGAGAGTCCTTGCTGCGGATAAGGGTGGCCGCCCTATTGCGGCTTCTTCAACTGCAACTCAAGTTCCGGAGATTCGTATAAACATATTATGATTTAATACTATATCCTATGCCAACGACTCTTTCCACCAACATGACTCATATTGGCCTCACTGACACCCAGCGCGAAGGCGTTGTCAGTTTGTTGAATGCCCAACTGGCTGATCATTTCCTGCTCCGGCTGAAGGCCAAGCAATTTCACTGGAATGTAACCGGCCCTAACTTTGGCGAATATCACGCCTTTTTCGAGACCCTGGCCAATGACCTCAGTACCATCATTGACGATGTGGCAGAGCGTATTCGGGCTCTGGGCGCTTTTCCCCAAGCGACGATGAAGGACTATTTGGGCGTTACCCGGCTGGAAGAAGAAACCCAGGCCCAGCTTCCTGCCTCGGCCATGTTGGAGGCTCTGCTCCATGACTACGAAATGCTGATCCGCCAACTACGCGAAGACTTGGTCGCCGCCAGTGAATCTTTTGGCGATGAGGGCACGACAGATTTTCTTACCGGCCTGATGAAGCAGCACGAAAAAACGGCCTGGATGCTCCGGGCTTACACCAGCTAAGATTTCCATTTCCTGTGTAATCACTGTGCGCCTCTCGCCTCTGGTTGAGAGGCGCTGGTGTATTCAATGCGTGCTGTTTGGGGTCGTGGTTCCGCTGAAGTGGGATAACAGCACCGCAGCTGCCCGCTCTGAAGCGCCCTCCTCGCCCAAGCGATGTCGCAGGTCGGCATAGTCATCGGCGAGTCGCTGGCGCACCGCGGGCTGTGTGAGGTTGGTCACCTCCGCCCGCAGGCGGGCGGGCGTGTACGCGTCCTGAATGAGTTCCGTCACCGCCGGCCGGTCCAGGATCAGGTTCACCAGGCTAATGAATTTTACCTTTACCAGCCGTCGCCCGATCTGATAAGAAATAAAGCCGCCTTTGTAGGCGACCACTTGTGGGACCCCATGCAAGGCCGTTTCGAGGGTGGCTGTACCAGAGGTCACCACAGCCAGCTCGGCTTGTCTGAGCAGGGCATAGGTCTGATTCATCACCAAGCGGACCGGCTTGTCTCCCATCAACTGTCGGTAAAAGGACTCAGGTTGACTCGGAGCCCCGGCTATCACGCATTCATACTCCGGGAAATGGGATACCAGGCTAAGCATAACCGGCAGCATACGCTGGATCTCCTGCCGGCGACTGCCGGGCAGCAAGGCCAGAACCGGTCGCTGGGTCGGCACCGGGGGCGAGCTATCCGTCTGGTCGCCGATCGCATCCAGAAGAGGGTGCCCCACAAAGTCTACGTCCACCCCATGGCGGGCATAGAAGTCTGCCTCGAAGGGCAAAATGACCAGCATGCGGTCCACGTACTGCCGGATCTTCTTGACTCGACCCTGCTTCCAGGCCCAGAGTTGCGGCGAGATGTAATAGTAGACCGGTAGGCCCAGCTGTTTGATGAAGGGGGCCAGCCGCAGGTTGAAGCCCGGATAGTCTACCAAGACCACCGCATCGGGTTTCCAGGCGGCGATATCGGCCTTCACCGTGCGAAAAAGCCGTCGGATGGTTCGCAAATTCCGAACACCCTCCCTAAAGCCCATGAAATTGATGTCGCGCACATGGGCGACGAGCCCGGCCCCGGCCGCAGCCATGCGATCCCCTCCCAACCCGCGGACCGAGAGGTCCGGGACACGCTGCTTCAGGGCGCGGATCAGGTTGCTGGCGTGCAAGTCTCCAGAATCCTCCCCGGCGATGACATAC
>RFHL01000112.1 GCA_003696875.1 Bacteroidota bacterium
CACATGTTCTGGACCAAATCATGATGCTGTTCTGGCAGCGGGGGTATCAGGCTACCTCCATTCATGACCTGCTGGACCATACGGGCCTGAGCCGGGCCAGCCTGTACCATGCTTTTGGAGACAAGCGCGAGCTATATGTCCGCAGTCTCCATCGCTATCAAGAGCAGATGGCGCTTGACCTCGACGATGCCCTTATGCCTTCACGGCCCTTGCGCGAGCAAGTCCGGGCACTCTTTCGCCAAAGGCTCGCGCCACAGGCCCGGATGTCATCGCCACCCGGCTGTCTTTTGATCAATGCCAGCACGGAGATGAGCACCAGGGATACCGGAATATCCCAGCTTCTCACCGAGATGCGCCAAGGCTGGCAAGTGGCCCTGTCCCGGGCCATGGCCCGGGGACAAGCACAGGGCGAGCTCTCCTACCAGTATGATCCTGAGGCCCTTGCCCGAGCCCTTTTTCTCACCTACAGTGGCCTGATGGTGCAGATCCGGCAGCAGGGAGAACTGGGCGACTGGGAGGAAGTCCTCGACATTGCCCTGAGCGTGCTGGATGCTTAGCCTTGTCCCCGATAAGCCGCAATCACCTTGTCCATAAAGGCGTTGTTTTCCGGGCGAATGACCATGCGCGCCGGATCGGCCTCAAACCAGCGCACGGTCTCGGCAATCCCATGCCGGAAGGGAGTGGTCGCCACAAAGTCCGGCACGAAACGCTTGATCTTGCTGTTGTCAAAGATGGTGCTGCAACCCTTGTCGCCCAGCAGGTTGCCGCGCTGCAATTCATCGAAGCGGGCGATGAAGTCAGACGGGATGTGCACCATCTCCACCCGCCGCCCGGCGGCGTCCATCACGGCTTCGTAGATCTGATTCCAGGTGAGCAACTCATCGGAGGTGATGTGAAAGGCGTGCCCGATGGCCTGCTGGTGCCCCAGCAGGCCTACAAAGCCTTTGGCAAAGTCGCGGGCGTGGGTGATCGTCCAGATGGAGCTCCCATCGCCGTGCACGATGACAGGTTTGCCCTGCCGGATACGGTCGATGATGGTAAAGTCGTCCCAACTTCCGATGGCGACCGGAATCACGGTCTCATAGGTCAGCGAGGGCCGGACGATGGTCATGGGAAAGTCGCTGTCCCGGTAGGCCTGCGTAAGCCGGTCCTCACAGGCAATCTTGTCCCGGGAATACTGCCAATAGGGATTGTACAGCGGAGTCGACTCGGTGATTACGGGATGGCTGGGCGGCTTTTGGTAGGCCGAGGCCGAGCTGTACGTCCCTGAAAAAGCCGGATATCGCGCTCGACTTCTTCTGGCTCGAAAGCGATGAAGTTGGCCACCGCATCGAAGCTATGCCCGGCCAGGGCCTGCTGCACCGCTGCCTCATTCCCGACGTCGGCGATCAGAGACTGAGCCCCCTGGGGAACGGGCCGGTTACCCCGGTTGAGCAGATAGACATCATGGCCCTGGGCCAGGGCCAGGCGGGTACAGGCCATAGAGATGTTACCTGTGCCGCCGATAAACAGAAATTTCATAATTTACACAAATACAATGAACAAATATTACCCAAACCAAAAAAGGTAGATATATGCGAAGGGAGGTAAAATAGCCCTTCCTTGCCAGCAAATCCCAGCGCAGCGCCAAAAAACGTCTCTGAGGGGAGGCTAAACCTGCTGAACCTTTCACCGATAAGGTTTGCGGGCGATTTCGCATAGACCCGGGGGAGAAAAGGGCCAATTTTGGGGGACAAATATACTGACAATGAATCAGATATCACCAAAATCCCACCTGGCCAACCAACCGTATCTCACCCTCACCCAAAAAGTGGTGATGGGTCTTGCCAGCGTCCTGATGCTCGCCCTGTTGATCTTTTCTCTCCGGGAAACCCAGAGTGTAGAAATCTGTGGCAATGGTCTGGACGATGACAACGACGGCTGGATCGATGCGGCTGACTCCGACTGTGGCTGTACCACGGCTCCGGCCACAGCCGCCCGCTTCACCTCTATGTACAACGCAGCCTATCTGGGCATATCTGACTGCCGGGAAGGCTACCGGCTGACACCGGCTTCGGGCAATCAGAAGGGCCATATGTGGTACCCTACCCGGCTGGACCTGCGCTTCGCGTTTGACATGACCTTTGCGGTCCTCGCTGGCCAAAACGACAGCGGCGCCGACGGGCTGGCTTTCATTCTGCACCGCGATCCGAACGGCCTCAGTGCCAGTGGCAGCGGCGGCGGCGGCCTGGGGATACTTGGCATCACCCCCTCTGTCTATCTGGAAATCGACACCTATGACAACGGGACCGCCGACCCCAGTCAGGACCACCTCGCCTTTGGCCTCAATGGCAACATCTGGAGCCATGCGTCTACCCCCACCTCTTTTGCGACAAACATTGAAGATAGGCGGTACCACCTGCTGCGCATCACCTGGGATCCGGCCTTGAAGCAGTTTGATGTCTACTTCGATGACCTGGGCAGCGTGTTTCACACCTACAGCAAGGACATAGTCAAAGAAGTCTTCAGCGACGAGTCGCTGGTCTATTTTGGCTGGAGCGCCGCCACCGGTGGCCGCAACAATGACCAGCAGGTACATGTCGTGAGCATGCAATTTGCGCCCGAGGGGACGACCTTTCCGGTAGAGTGGCTCGGCTTCGAAGCCCAGCAAGAAGGGGCCACGGTGGTGCTGGACTGGGCCACGGCCACGGAACTAAACAGCGACTACTTTGCCATTGAGCGCAGCGATGGCATAGAGGATTATGTGGAAATCGGCCGGATGCCGGCCGCGGGGACCACGGATGAAAAACAGACCTATGCCTATACGGATCTGGCTCCCGCCCCCTCCGAAGGCGCACCCCTCTTCTATCGCCTGCGGCAGGTAGACTTCGATGGCGCCTTTAGCTATAGCCAGGTTCGGGAGGTCCACTTTGCCCCGGTTGGTAGCGGTTTGCAGGTATTTCCCAACCCCGCCCGGGAGCAGGTGCATATCAGTGCCCCAGCCCCCGGCCAATATACCCTGAGCGCCGTAGACCTGCAGGGACGCCAGGTCTATCAGGCAAACCTGGAAGCCATTGGAAACGCCCCACAGGCCGACTTGTCTGTCACAGACTGGCCTGCAGGCGTATACATCCTCCAGCTAAAGGGATCGGAAACGGTCTACAGCCAGCGTCTGGTAGTAGAATAATCAGGATTGGGGAAACCACATCTCAAAGCACGTACGGCCGGGCTCGGTGTGCACCTGCACATCGGCCCGGTGGTGCTGTAGAATCTTCCGCACCACATCGAGCCCCAAGCCGGTGCCTTCTCCCATGGCTTTGGTGGTAAAAAAGGGCTCAAAAATGCGGGGCAGCACCTCCTCCGGAATCCCGGGGCCACTATCGACGATCTGTACCCGCAGGCAAGGACCATCGGCCTCAACCCGCGCCTCCAGACGCCCGCCTTCGGGCATCACATCCAGCGCATTGTCCATCAGATTGGTCCAGACCTGGTTAAGCTCGCCCGGATAGCCCTGGATGAGGGGTACCTCCTCGGCAAAAGCCTCCACCCACTCGACCTGATGCTTGCGAAACTTGTGCTCCAGCATCTTGGCACTGTTGCGGATACCGCTGCGCACATCCACCGCCTGCCGGTCGGTGTTCTGGTCCATGTAGGAGTAGGACTTAACCGAGGTCACCAGATCGGAGATGCGACGGGAAGCGTCTTCGATATCGGTAACGAAGCGCTCTGTGGTGAGCACATTGCATACCCAGTTCAGGACTGGGTCCAGCTGATCATCCCCTACCAGCGCAGCAATGGTTTCCAGATCTGGCACCTCAAACTGAAATTCGGCCAGTACCTCGGCCCATTCGTCAGGCTCAGCGCAATCAAGGTCGTCCAGCCAGTCTTCCAGGGCCCGCTCGGCCTGGCGCCGCTCCCGCAGGGAGCGCTCGCTCGCTCCTTGCTGCATGCGCTCGGTCAGGATGTTACGCACCCCATCAATGGCCTCGGGGCTCAGCCGCAGCGATAGCACCCGCTTAAAGCCCTCTGGCAAGAAGCCCAAATGCCGCTTGAGCTCGGTAGCGCTCCGTACCACGGCGGCCGCAGGATTGTTCAGTTCATGGGCCAAGCCCGCCGAGAGCTTACCCAGGGCCATGAGCTTTTCGTTTTGGGACCGGAGGGTGGTGAAGTTCCGCACCCGATTGGTCATAAAGTGGACCAGCGCCTCGACCAACTCGTACTGTGTGCGCAGCATCGCCGGAAATACATCGCGATGGGTGGACAGGATACGCACGGGTTCGAGCGCGACCCCATGGCCCATGGCCTGCTTTAAGCGGGAAAAGGGGAGTACTCCGGTAATGTCCCCAGGCTCCATGCGGTCGATTTCCCGGCTTTGCCCATTTTGTTCAAACCAGATCCGAATCCGCCCCTCAAGCACCACATGCATATGGTCGATGGCTTCTCCCGGACGAAAGAGGAAGTCCCCCTCCGCCAGTTCCAGCACCTCCGATTGCTCGACCAGCCATACCAACTGCTCGTCGGGAACATGCCCGATATGGGGATTGGCCTTCAGAACAGGCAGCAGCGCTTCGGAGAGCATCATGGCAGCAAATCAGGGGTAAATAGCAGGCTAATTCAGCGAAATGCGCGGCAACTCGTGCGTGACCATGTCGTGAAACATTAATTCGTGGATATGGGCCTCGCAGTGGGGCATGATGGGAAAAGACTCCAGAATGCCCTCTACTTCCCACTCCGTGGCGGCAATCAGGACCACCCACAACATGCGGCGATCCAGCGCCAGAGAATAGGAGCGGATCGTCCCCTCCTGCATGAGGAGGTTGATCCGGGCCCGCTGGTCCGGAATGAGATTCGTAAATGCCTGGGTCATTTCCTCCGGGAGGACGATTTCGGCCATATACTGATTGAGAGGGCGTTCCATGAGATGTGTAGCTAAAAGGTACAGACGAGCAAGGGAAAAAAAGGAAGGGATAATATGTGAAATTATTCGGGAAAAACCGTGCCGGGGTTGCCGGCAGGCAGGGAGCCTGATCTCGCAACCGGGAAAACGGGCATATCTGGCCCTCTACTCCCTTACGGCCTCGGCATGCCAGTCATATAGCTGCGCCGCAGCCACCCGGATGGCTTCGATCAGATGATCGTAGGGTTGGTCGGTGATATCCACCAGGCCCACCAGACGCTGTTCCCCAGCATCGCCCCGGCCCGTCAGGGGCTGGTCCTTGTACTGATACCAGTGGCAGCCTACGGCATACGGCAAACTGGCCCAGGTCCGCACATAGTTTTCGTAGTAGGTGCGTCGTCCCGCCGCATCAAAGATGCGGAAGTTGGGGGGGAACTGCCGGGGACTCTCCAGCGTCACATGATGCTCCCCGATCAGCATCGGCAGGCCTCCGCTGAGGAGGTGCCACTGGTTCATGTCCTCCCGGATCGGCTCGTAGCTGTAGACATTGACGGACAACACATCACACCAGCGACCCGCGGCAGCGATCACATAGGGGGGCTTGAGCGCCCGGGTAAAGCGGCAACCCAGGTACAGATGATGGCGGTCCCATCGCTTGAGGGTAATGGCGATACCGGAAAAATATTCCTCGACATAGGCGGCTTCCAGCCGCCGCACCATGGCCTGAAAGGCCGGACGATCGGGAAAATCATCGGAGAGATAGGCAGCCTCTTCCCACATGGTGAAGGTCGTTCCCCAGGCCTGGTTCAGGGAATCCAGGCTGCCGTAAGCTTCCTGCAGCATCTCATGCCAGTAGATCCGGAGGTAATTGTCGTCGGTGGCCTGCTCCAGCAGGCGCAGGTCCCCCCAGGGCATCTCATTGTCCACAAAGTAGCCCAGTAGAAGGGAATCCGCCTGCCACTGCCCACAGCGGGCAAAAAGGGTGTCGAGGTGCGCCAACCAGACGGGATCAAATACGTCGGGCAGGCGACTATCTCCCAGCCGGGGCGCGGCCCCGGTATTGCTCCGCAAAGCCCGGGTGTAGGGGATCGGTGTTGTCGCCAGCACCGTCTCATGCGCCCAATTGCCGAGCGTATTCATCCCCCAGGTCTGTAGGCGACGAAAGCTGATCTCACGCCAACGGTCAAGGCTCCCCCACTTGCGCAGCACATTCCAGGTATAGAAGCTCACATAGGCGCTGTCCTCATAGGCCTCCGCAAAAGGGCCATCGGGCGCTGGTAAGGCCTCAAACCATCCTTCCCGCCCGGCCCAGCGCGTCACATCGCTCCAGGGATACTTGTGCCGCAAACCCGTGACGCCCAGCGACCAAAAGGGGTAGCCCTCGGGATCGACCAGCCACCAGCTCACGAGGCTGTCGGTTTGGACCGGCCCTTTTTCCAGGCGAAAGCGGCCGGTCGCCTCGAAACGCGCTCCACCCGTCCAGCCGCCAAAGCGGCTGCGGCCGGCGGGTGGGGTCAGGGTGTCAAGCCGGGCCAGCTCGGCCCGGGCAGCCTCCTCCAGGTCCGCTTCTGTCTGCACCTTTCCCGGCCAGGTGGTGGCATAGCGCTGCCCGAAGCCGTCGCGCAGCGGCGGAGCGGGCCCCTTTCGGGAGATCAGAGCCATTTTTTGCCAAACCCAGGGGCCATCAAAGGACCATTCCAGATACGCAGGACCTTCGTGACTTCCGGTGAGCGGGAGCTCGTCCAGGGGAACTTCCAGACGGTGCCGGCCGGGGGGTAGATGCCAGCTATGGGGCAAGTGGGCGCGAGCGCCCTTGATCCGCAAAGACAGCCTCAAGCTGTCTCGGCCCGGTACCCGTACCCACAGGCGCAGCCAGGCGTATTCCGGATACCATGTTTCAGGACAATTTACCTTCGCCCAGGCTATCCCGAACAAAGCAGTCGTATCTGTAGGCTGGATCCATATCCCGGTTTTGTTTCGCACATATCCCGAGTCGTCAAGGTAAAAAGCACTGTCTGGCCAGGTGCGGGGCAGGCCCGACCAATCCTGAGCCATGAGGAGGATGGGAAACGAGAAGCAGAAAATAATGAATAGGGATCGCATGAAAAAGCTTTGCTTTTACAGAGGAGGGGCCGAAGATTGAATACCTTCAGAATGCCCTTATCTTTGAGCAAATCTTTGAGCAAATCTTTGAGCAAATCTTTGAGCAAAATACGTCTTTCTCATGGCCCATTTTCGATTGCTCCTCCTGCTGCTGCTTCCCGGCTTGCTTCCGGCTCAGTCCTCCTCCTTGCCGCGGCTGGCCGCGGCCGTCGATGCCCTCAACCGCGACCCCGATATGAAGGGGGCCAGCTGGGGCATCACCGTTCTGGACGCGCGCAGTGGGGCCGAAGTCTTTTCCTTTGATCCGCATCGGACCCTGGCCACCGCCTCCACGATGAAGATCGTTTCCACCAGCACCGCCCTGGCGGTGCTGGGCAGTGCCTACCGCTTCCCCACCGTGCTGGGCTACACGGGCAGCCTGAACGACGGTATCCTGCAGGGCGACCTCTACATCCGCGGCAGCGGCGATCCCAGCCTGGGCAGCGACCGCTTTGACCCGGCCTACGGCCCCGACCAGCTGCTGGAGAGCTGGTCGGCCCGGATTCAGGCCGCCGGCATCCGCGAGATCCGCGGGCGGATCGTGGGCGACGATGGCTATTTTTCCAGCCAGATCACCCCGGGCGAATGGCCCTGGGAAGACATGGGCAACTACTATGGCGCCGGGGCCAGCAGCCTCAACTATCGCGAAAACCTCTATCGCCTGGACCTCGAGCCCGGCCCGCGGGCCGGGGCTGGTACTCAGGTGCTCCGCACCGACCCGGCCCTGCCCGAGATCACGTTTGTGAACGAGCTCGTCACCGGTGCGCCCGGTTCGGGCGATCAGGCCTATATCTACGGAGCCCCCTACACCGGCCTGCGCTATCTGCGGGGCAGCATCCCTGCCGGCCCACGGGTCTTCTCCATCAAAGGCTCCATCCCCGACCCGGCCTACCTGTTGGCGCTGGAGCTGCAGGAGGAATTGACCGCCTGCGGGGTCAAGATCACGGCCAATGCCACCACCAGCCGTCGCCTGCGTCAGGCCGGAGCGCCGGTTAGCGATCGTTTGCAGACAGTCCATACCCACCTTTCCCCTCCGCTGAGTGAGCTGGTGCGCGAGACCAATATGGAGAGCCTCAACCTCTATGCCGAGGCCCTCGCCCGGGCGAGCGCGGTAGCCCGGGGCGAGGCCGGCGAATCGGCCGCCGCGGCCAAGGCCATGCAAGACTACTGGCAAAGCCAGGGCGTGGATACTGAC
>RFHL01001246.1 GCA_003696875.1 Bacteroidota bacterium
CTTCCGGGGCGAGGCCCTCGCCTCGATAGCGGCCGTGGCGCAGGTGCGCCTGCGCACCCGCCGGCAAGGCGAGGAGGTGGGCGTCGAGCTCGACGTCGAGGCCAGCGAGATCCGCCGGCAACAGCCGGCGGCCTGCCCGCCGGGGAGCTCTTTCCTCGTCCGCAACCTCTTCTACAATGTCCCGGCCCGGCGCAATTTCCTCAAGTCCAATCCCGTCGAGGCGCGCCATATCCTCAACGAATTTGTCCGGGTGGCCCTTGCCTGGCCTGAGCGCCACTTTACCCTCACCCACCAGAGCACACCGGTCTATGACCTGCCGCCCGGCACCATCGCCGAGCGCATGGTGAGCCTTTTTGGGGACGACTTGCGTGGCAAGCTCATCCGCGTGGAGGAGGCCACCGGCTACGGCAAGATCAGCGGCTGGATCGCCGACCCTTCGGTCTCCCGCAAAAGCCGCGGCGATCAATACTTCTTTGTCAACGGCCGCTTCATTCGCAGCCATTACCTGCATCACGCGGTCATGGGTTGCTATGAGGGCTTTTTGCCCCGTGACACCTATCCCGTATATGCGCTTTTTCTGGAACTGGACCCCGTCCATGTCGACATCAACATTCACCCCACCAAGACCGAGGTGAAGTTTGACGATGAGCGGACGCTCTATGTCCTGCTGCAGGCCGCGCTCAAGCGCGGCCTGAGCGAGGCGCATCAGGCGCCCTTGCCTGATCAGGAACTCAACCCTGTTCAGCGGCGGATCTACGATTCCGGACGTTTGGGTGCCCCTTCTACCCGCCACAGCAGCCCCCAGATATCGGTCCCTCTGCCTCCGCAGAGCCAGCCGCGCCAGGTCGACTGGGACGCGCTCTATAAGCCCGTAGAGCCTGCAAATCGTCCGGAGACGCCGGTCAGCCCAACTCTATTCGGCCGTGAGAAAAAAGCCCCCCGCCGCGAAAGCGGCGCGCGGGAGGTCCTCATTCAGTGGCAGGAACGCTACATCCTGACCAACCAGGACGATGATCTGCTCGTCATTGATCAGCGGCTGGCGCATCAGCGCATCCTGTTTGAGCGCTTTCTGAAGGCCGGTCAGGGCCAGGGGCTGGCCTGCCAGCAGCTGTTGTTTCCCCAGACGCTGGGGTTCCCGCCCGCCGACTACCTCGCCTTGCGCGAGGTGGATGCCTTGCTCACCCGCATGGGCTTTGAAATAAAGGAATTTGGCAAGGATACCCTCATCGTTTACGGGACCCCCAGCGGCATCGCCACTGGCAAGGTGCGCGGCATCTTTGAGCAGATCCTGGCGGACGTCAAGACCACGGGCACCAGCCAGGCACTGGAGCAGCAAATGGAACATATCGCAAGGGCCATAGCCCTGCGCTCGGCCGTAACTTCTCCGCACAAATTGAGTATGCTGGAAATGAAAAACATGATTAATGACCTGTTCGCCTGTGAGGTGCCGGGCTACGCCCCGCAAGGCAAACCCACCTACTACCGGCTACCGCAGGCTGATCTAGGCCGCTTTTTCGGCGAGACCGGCCGATGATTCTGACAAGTCTCCCCCCCCCATTAACCGCCCCCCCATTTCTGCTTTATGCTAAGACTGACTCCCATCGTTAAGAATCTCATCATCCTTAACGTCATCGTTTTTTTCTTTCTGAACCTGATCATGATGGGCATCCTGCCCATTTCCCCGCGGGTGGTCAATTTTTTTGTGCTGCACCACAACAACTACCTGGGCCTCTGGCCCATGCCTGCCGGCGCCAATGCTTTCCATCCCATCCAGCTGGTAACCAGCTTTTTCTCGCACCTGGACCTGTTTCACATTCTGTTTAACATGCTGGCCCTGGCCAGCCTGGGCACCTCCATGGAGATGGTCATGGGACCCCGCCGCTTTTTGCGGATGTACCTGTTTGCCGGGGTTTTTGCCGGGCTGATGATCACTTTTTTTGATCCGATGTACGGAGGGGTAGTCCTTGGTGCCTCCACGGCCATCTCGGGCGTACTGGCCGCCTATGCGGTGCAGTTTCCCAGCACACCGCTGAGTTTTTTCTTTTTGCCTCCGATCAGTGCCCGCAAGTTGGTGATCGGAGTGGCCGTCATCTCGGCGGTGCTCGTAGGGGTACAGATGCTGGGTAGGGATATGGGAGGCCTGGGCCGGATTTCTCACTTTGGTCACCTTACCGGCATCGTGGGAGGCGTCTTGTACTTCTGGCTGGAAAAACGCCTGCCCTTCCTGCGAAATTGACCCTTCAGGAGGAGGATGGTGGATTATTGGGCCAATTACCTTAAATTCGATACATCAGGGGGTGACCCCGCTGCGCCGATAGCGAAGATATATGGACGTGCTTCAACAATTACGGGCTTTTCTGGACCGCCATCAGACCACCGGCTGGCTGTTGGTGCTGATGGGAGGCGGCCTTTTGCTGCAGGGCTTGCTCTTTGTCATTTTCCCTGATCCAACCTATACCACCATTGTTCACAAGCTGGTGTTGCCGCCGCATGTGCGCGACCTGCTGTTCCAGCCGTGGAGCCTGGTGACTTTTCCGTTTTTCGCCAGCAGCTTCAGCTTTTTGAATGTGCTATTCAACGGGCTGGTGCTCTGGGCCTTTGGCCGCATCCACCAGCAGCTGCTGGGGGAGGTGCGCACCCGCCGGCTGGTGATGCTGGGCGTACCGACCATTGGTCTGCTCACCGTGCTGATTGCTTCCATCTTCAACTTTACGGGCCCCGGCGGTCAGGTCGGGGGCCTGGACCGCATCCCCGCCC
>RFHL01001247.1 GCA_003696875.1 Bacteroidota bacterium
GCTTCAAAGACTGGCGCAATGGCCAGTTGAAAAGCATTTTCCTCTATGCCAAGCAGGCCCGGGGCCTCATGTGCGATTTCGCCATCCGGGAGCAACTTTCTAGTCTGGAAGGGTTGAAGGACTTCACCGGCATGGGGTATACTTTTGACGAAGAGCGCTCTACCGAGACCGACTGGCTCTTCACCCGCGAATCTTGATAAAGGGGTGAGCATTGGGAGCCAAGAGGCTGCGTCCAATCCCGATACAATGGAACGCCAGGCCTATCTTCTCTGACTTCTGACTTCTGTTCTCTCGCTTCTTCTTCCATGAAACTGATCGTCCTGTCCATCCCCATCTTCTTCCTGCTCATCGGGGTAGAACTCCTGGTGCAGTGGCTGGGGAAAACCCGGCTGTATCGCCTCAATGATGCGGTGGCCAACATCTCCTGCGGCATTGCGCAGCAGGTGAGTGGCGTCTTTTTCAAGACGATCCTGTTTGTAGGGTATCTCTATCTCTATGAAAACCACCGGCTGGTGGATGACATCGCGGCCGGCCTGGGGCCGGCCCTGACCTACAGCCTCCTCTTCATCGGCGTAGATTTCTTTTACTACTGGTTCCATCGCTATTCGCACGAGATCAGCTTCATTTGGGGCGCGCACGTGGTGCACCACCAAAGCGAAGAGTATAACCTCTCCGTGGCACTCCGGCAGAGTGCCTTTCAGTCTTTTTTCAGTACCATTTTTTACCTGCCTCTCGCCTGGATCGGCTTTCACCCCGCCGCGTTTGTAACCATCAACGCGCTGCAGACGCTGTATCAGTTCTGGATCCATACCCGGGCCATCGGCAAACTGCCGGCCCCGATCGAGTACGTGTTCAACACGCCTTCCCACCATCGGGTGCATCACGGTCGCAACCCCAAGTACATCGACAAAAACCACGGGGGGACCCTGATCATTTTTGACCGGATGTTCGGGACCTTTCAGGCAGAGGAGGAGGAAGTCGTCTATGGTGTGACCAAACCCCTCAACACCTGGAACCCCCTTTGGGCAAACTTCGATTATTACGCCGACCTGTGGCAGGCGGTGCGGGAGACCCCCGGACTGGGAAACAAGCTGCGCACGCTGGTGAACAAGCCTGGTTGGCGTCCGGCCGCCGAAGGCGGCCCGATTCCCATCCCGGAGGTCCAGCCCGAAGCCGTGCGCAAATACGACCCCCCGATCACGGCGGGCCTGAGCTATTATGTTCTGGTACAGTTTGTTCTGGTGTTGAGCGGGACCTCTCTCTACCTCTTTGCCGATCCTGGCGTGGATCTGCGCAGTGGCCTGGCGGCCAGCCTGATTCTGGCCGCGCTGGGTAGCCTGGGCGGCTTGCTGGACGGCCGCGCCTGGGGTACCTGGCTCGAAGGCTTGCGACACCTGGCTTTGCCTGTCCTGAGCTTGTATCTGTTCCCTGCCTGGCCGGTAGCCTGGACCTTGGCCGGCATCGGCAGCCTGAGTCTGGCTTCCCTTGCCTGGCTGTGGCATGTCCGCCCCCTGGGGAACGCAGGCTAAGGCCTTTGCCCCCTTTTGGGGCTGTAGGACCGTTTTTCGCAGCCTTTGCTGTGCTCAAATTTCCTATATTGTTCAGCTTAATCCTTAAGCTGTTTTTACATGAAACCTGTTGTCACATGGAGCATGGCCGGCCTCTTGCTGGCGGCCTGCCAATCCACCCCGAAGCCCTATCCGCCGGTGAACATTACCTATCCCGAGACCCCGAAGGTTGAGCAAGTCGACACCTATTTTGGCGAGGAAGTCGCCGATCCCTATCGTTGGCTGGAGGACGATCGTTCCCCTGAAACCGAAGATTGGGTGGGACGCCAGAACGAGGTCACCCAGGAATACTTGTCTGATATTCCCTTTCGCGATGCCTTGCGGCAGCGGCTGGAGAGTCTGATCAACTATCCTCGGGTCTCGGCGCCACGCAAGGTGGGGGAC
>RFHL01001248.1 GCA_003696875.1 Bacteroidota bacterium
GCCGAGGCCCCTGCTCAGGTGCTTAAGCGAAACGCCTGAACCAAGCGGACGCGCAAAGACCTGATCGCTCTCCATCCCCAGCCCCCGGGCGTAGCTGCAATGGGTACACTTCAGCTGCCGCACCGGACCTGCCTGCGCGTAGTTCAGCTGATGGCCGCATTCCGGGCAGCGGGCGTGGATGTACTGGGTCTGGCTCATTTCACACAAATATTCTGATTGCCAGCCAAAAAGCCAAAGGTCCGCCCGGCACACCGCCCTCAGAACTGATTGACCAGCCCGATGTGGATCTTGCCCCGGGCAGGCTGCAGCGGGATGTCGGCGGTACGTCCCATCGCATAGATGATGGAAATGATGCCGGCCTTGGTGCCGTAGTTCATGCCCAGCCCGAAGCCGGTGGGCCGGGTGATGCGGTTCCGGACATTGTCTTCCAGATAAGCGGCATCGCCAAAGGCAAAAATGTAGGAATCCCGCTCCAACTGGAAGCGGTATTCCACGGTAAAGAAGCTGTAAAAATCGGCAAAAAAGCTGTTTTCGTTGAAGCCCCGGATGCTGCGAGCTCCCCCTAGCTGCCACTGATCATTGCGAAAGACGTAGTCCATCCCCAGCCAGCGGGTACGGTTGGCGAGGTGAAGGACATGACGTGGCCAAAGGGACTGGAACCACTGCACCTCCAATTGCAATTCGCGGGCAATCTGGTTGCCCGGCAGCGAGTCGTAGACCGTCTCTGGCAGCCGCACATTGGTGCGGATCGCCTGTTGCCCCAGCCCCAACTGGGCCCGGGCGACAAAGCCCTGCGAGGGATTGAAGCGGTAGTCCAGGCGCTCATATTCAAATCCCACGCCGCCCATGCGGCGGTTGCCATCCAGTTGATCAGGCTGCAGTAGGCTGGTGTCGGCCAGGGTCGAGTCGAGCAGGCGGGTGTTGCGTTCCCGGAAAAAGAAACGCGCCGACAGAAAGGGCGAAAAGGCATACAACAGAGAAGCCTGATAATCGAGGTTGAGAAAGGCTTCTTCCTGCTTGAGTAGTTCCAGTTCGCCCTCGACCCGGACCGGGGTTCCCAGCAGGTAGGGTAGCACCACCTGCATACGGGTCTGCAGCGAGGTGGAGGTGAGCTTGTTGTACTGGAAGGAAAGCCATTCGCCTTGACGAAAGGGACTCACCAGCAGGATGTCCATGGTACCGGTGATCTGAAGGCGCTGGCTCTCGTCGCTGGGCGGGAGCAGCCCCAGCAGCACATCAAGCTTGCCGGCGCGCCGACGCGTGAGCGGGACCGTCAGGACGGCCGTTTGTTGGGGGGTAAAGCGAATTTCCGGATCGGGGACTTTCTGGAAATAGATGGAGTTGTTGAGTACCCGGGGGATGTCCATGATGCGCTTGTGCTGGTAGATGTCCCCGGGCGCCAGCCGCATGAGGGAATACACGAAACGATCCTGCTCCCGAAAGGAGCCCGTGAGGCGGATGCTGTCAATCCGGACCAGCGGGCCGGGATCGAAGGCATAGTGTACCGTCGTGGCGAGGGTATCCGGCCCCAGGGGCCGGTAGTGGAGCCGCAGGTCGCGAAAAGCCGCAAAAGGATAGCCTTCTTGCTGATACAGATCGAGACACTGAGCCAGATGCCGCTCCAGCTCCGCCCAGTCGACGGGCCCGGCCTTGCGTTGGAGTCGCTCCAGGCCGCTCTTTTGGGCGTAGAGGGGGGGCAAGCCCGTCAATTGCAGCTGATCGTAGGTGTACCAGGGGCCACGATGGACCTGCAGGAGCAGGCTGTCACCCCGCCGGCTGGAATCCAGCCGGTATTCCAGCCAGCCGGCTGCCTGTTTTTCCCGGACCCACTTGGTGAGCAAGCGCTCCTGTGCTGCAGGGTCATGGGCACGGGCAAGGCTGCGCTGCAGGCGCACCCAATCCGGCTCGCCCTCAATCTGGACGGCTTGTCCGGCGAGGAAAGGAAGCGTCGTCGCCAATAACCACAGCAGGCAACACCATCGCCGCATAATCAGAAAAGTAGGTTCAGATCCCCCACGTGCTTTCATAACGAAAGAAGTAGGCCAAATGTAAGGCATCCCGGAATACGCTTGACCAGCGAGGTGAGGAAATTCGAGCCAAGGGCTTCAGAACCCGGTCACGAAGGCTTTAGGGGGGCGGATCAGCTCAACAGAATTCGGCACAACCACCTCGTTGTCAATAGCCTAACCACTAAAGGACGAACCAGCAACTTCAGAAGCTAGCTGTCCTTGGGGGCAGCCATCAGGGTCCGCAGGCGCGGCCCGAGCAAGCCTTCCCAGACCACCAGCGCCAGCCCCACCCCCAGGAAGAGGGCCTGCCAGGCCTGGGGTTCGTCGGGACGCTGGTCGGAGACCATCAGAACCATAAACAGAGAAAAAGGCGTCAGGAGCGTCGCCAGTGACAGGCTGATCCGTTTCCAGTGTTGGGTACGGGCATGGTTGCGGGATCGGTAGCTTTGGGCGAAAAAGAGCATATACATGAGGAGCAAGGCCGAGAAGAAGGGTTCTGGCCCACTGAGCCGGAAGATGCCGTTGGCGAACATGGCCACCAGACCAGCGACCACCACCATGCCCGCTCCCAAAAAGAGGCTGTAGAGCAGAATACGACCGCCATTGCGCTGGAAGAGCTGCACAGCCAGCCACAGCAGGAACAAGCCCAGCAGCCAGAAGTTGCGAAAGGGAGTCCATTCCCAGCCAAAGTCCTCAGTTTGTGCCCGGTAGATGGCCGACACGTGTCGGTCCACCGTTCTGCGAAGAGATTCATCCAGCTGCTGCCCGAGGGCCTCACTGGCCAGATAGTGCCGGTTCAGGAGGGCTTCCCCGCCAAAGGGCAGCGCCGTGCCACTGTACTTGGTCAGGACCTTCCGGTAGGCTTCCAGGTGCGCGATGCGCTCCACCGGCTCCCAGGTACGCTTGAGCAATTCGCCCTGCTCCCAACGACTCAGATAGCGCGCATCGCTCTGCGCCTCGGAGGCATAGCGCACGATGATGCGCTCCTTGCCATCAAAAAAGTCCATATCAGCGAGCAGCGTCTCGCCCACGTTAAGGGTATTGATATCAGAAATGAGGGTTTCCGGATCGGTGATGTTCGCCACGCGGGCCCGGAGCAGATGCCCATACAGCAGCGGCATCGTGCCCATGGCCAGAACCACCCCTGCATAGACAAGCTGGTCCCGCAGGACAGCAAAGCGGGCATCCGCCCCATATTGCTCCGCGACTTTGAAACGGGACAGACCGTAGACCCAAAGGCCAAGACCAATGGCAAGGAAAAAAGACACCCCCACACTCAGACCGCCGGGAGATGGGACCTGGTCGGGGCCCACTGGACTCAGACCTCCATGCAGCAACAGGAGCAACGCCCCTATGCTGCCCCAAAAGGCCACATGATGAACCCGGGTCGCCCAAAGGCCGGGCCGGTGGAGCAATAGATACCGGTCTAGTCGATGCAGAAAGGCGGGCGTGATAAATCGAAACCAATGCGTCATGACAGGACTGAATTGGCGGCAAAAGCCGGGGCTGAGCCAGGACACCCGACGGGGCTGACGACTATTTTCATCGGTGTCTCATCGGTGTCCAAACAAAACCTGGAATACGAAAAGGAGCGGTGTGAGGGGGATACCCCAGTAAAAAAGCAAAAAAAAATAACACGAAAAAACCAATTTTTGAGCAAGCCCCCAGATGTAGGGATTTAACGTATTTGGACGCGAAATAATGTGTGACAGGCATTTGATTATGCGCGCCGCAGGCGGGCCAGGTATTCATAATGTCCCCCCGTTTCCAGCACCTCCATACGATACCCAAAGTGGGTGGCATGCTTATGCAGGCGAACCCGATCCACATATAGCCAGTCAAAGGGCTCACCCACGTATTGCTTAAAGCTCATTTGATAGCGGACGATCCCATAGTAGCGGTCGGTAGGCAAGGGAAGGGTGACATCGGCTTCGTCATACAAATAGCGGATGTCGGAGGAATCCAGCAGGATCTGCCCCCCGGGGGCAAGCCAGGCCTGGGCTCGCTCCAGAAAGCGATTGAGTCCCCGCAGGTCGCCCACCAGACCAATGCCATTCATCATTAGTAGCAGGGTATCGTATACCGGTCCGGGCTCCCAGTCCCAGACGGACTGTAGCCGGGCTTCGAGGACCCCCCGGGCCTGCATCACCTCCACCGCCCCTGGCGAGATATCCAGCGCGGTTACCGGCAGGCCCTGCGCCTGCAACGCCAGCGCGTGGCTGCCTACTCCCGCTCCGATGTCGGCCACCCGCCCCCGGCAGGCCTGTAGGGCCTGCCGCTCCCAGGCGGGCATCCCCTTTAGCGGCCGGAATAGGTAGTCCGCCGGGAGGATGTCATCCAGGGCCAGATCCGAGCGCACCGCAATGGTGGCCTGCCGGTCGCCCCGCACGTACGCGAGGGCGGCCTGTCCCAGGGGGTCATGTCGAGGGTCCAGTACCATGGGGCGAAGATAGGAAGTTCAGACTTGTTTGTGTGGCATGGGTTCGGGCAACTTGCCGCATCGGGGATGGTTGTTTGATGAGGCCACCGCTCCTCCGACAGCTTCTGAGCCGCGCGCCTCCCAAACCCTCCCTCCCGAATGCGTATATTGCCGCGGATTGAGAAAAAACCTTTGCTGTATGTTCCGTTTACCTGTTGCCCTCCTCCTTATAAGCGCGCTGATCCTCCTCCACTGCCGCCCGGCCTCAGCAGAATACCAGGCTCCCGGCCTGATCACTGATCAGGCCATGGTGGTCTCGGCACATCCGCTGGCCACCGAGGCCGGCGTAGCCGTCCTGCGCGAAGGGGGCCACGCCGTCGATGCGGCGGTCACCGTTCAGTTTGCGCTGGCGGTGGTGCTGCCCTGGGCGGGCAACATCGGCGGCGGCGGCTTCATGGTGGTCCGGGAGGCAGACGGAGATATCTACAGCCTGGATTTCCGGGAAAAGGCGCCCCTGGCTGCCACGCGGGATATGTATCTCGACAGCCTGGGCGAGGTCGTACCAGCGCGCAGCTGGCGCGGCCATCTGGCGGCGGGCGTACCGGGCTCGGTCGCCGGCATGTTTGCCGCCCACGATTCGCTGGGCCGCCTGCCGATGGCCCGGCTCATCCAGCCGGCCATCGACCTGGCCG
Source organism: Bacteroidota bacterium (assembly GCA_003696875.1). Classification (GTDB taxonomy): domain Bacteria; phylum Bacteroidota; class Bacteroidia; order J057; family J057; genus RFHL01. The sequence continues at coordinate 5,121 of RFHL01001248.1, forward strand.
AGGGAGGCTTCCCCCTCACCCGCCTGGAGGCCGAGAGCCTCAACGGACGGCTGGAGGCCATCCGGACCTATAGTACCCAGCCCAGCGGCTATACCGCCCAACAGACCTGGGCCGAAGGGGACATCCTGCGCCTGCCGGCGCTGGCCGCCACCCTACGTCGCATCCGCGACGCAGGGGCCGCCGGCTTCTATGCCGGCGAGACCGCCGACCTCATCGTGGCCGAGATGGCCCGGGGAGGGGGGCTTATTTCGCACCAGGACCTGCTGGACTATGAGGCTGTCTGGCGCACCCCCGTCGAAGGGTCATACCGTGGGTATAAGGTCATCGGTATGCCCCCGCCTTCCAGCGGGGGTATCGCGCTCTTGCAGCTGCTGCAGAGTGTAGAGGACCATGGCTTCAGCCGCTGGCACAGCCCGGCCGACGTCCACCGCATGGTGGAGGCCGAGCGGCGGGTCTACGCCGACCGGGCCCAGCATCTCGGGGATCCCGACTACTGGCCGGTACCCCGGCCGGGTCTGCTGGATCCGGCCTACAATCGGGCTCGTATGGCCGACTTTGACCCTCGACGGGCCACCCCGAGCGACAGTATCGCAGCGGGAAACCCTGCCGCCGAGTCCGAGCAGACGACGCATTTCTCGGTCGTAGACGCCGAGGGGAATGCCGTTTCGCTCACGACCACCCTCAATGGGGGCTATGGTTCCTGCGTGGTGGTCGGCGGAGCCGGCTTTTTCCTGAACAACGAAATGGACGATTTCAGCGCCAAACCCGGCGTACCCAATGCCTACGGCCTCGTCGGGGCCGAGGCCAATGCCGTCGCCCCTGGCAAGCGTATGCTCTCCTCGATGACGCCGACCATCGTCACCCGAGGAGATTCGCTCTTTATGGTGGTCGGAACGCCCGGCGGCTCGACCATCATCACCTCGGTCTTCCAGACGATCCTGAATGTCGTGGAGTACGACTTCTCCATGCAGGGAGCGGTGAGCGCTCCTCGCTTCCACCATCAGTGGCGACCTGATCTGATCCAGTATGAAAGCGGCAGCTGGAGCGAGCTGGACAGCAGCGCCCTGGCACGGCGGGGCCACGCCTTTCGGTCTCGGAGCAGCATCGGCCGAGTCGACGCCATCCTCGTCCGGCCCGATGGCCGGCTGGAAGGCGGCGCCGATCCCAGAGGGGATGATACAGCAGGAGGATTTTAGGTGGAGAAAAAAGAAAAAAACCGCGACCCGAAGGCCGCGGGGCATCCCATTGCCGGAAGCGGCCTATGGTTGATGGTGCGTATGGCCGCATAGATGTCCGGGTAGATCTGGATGGGTCTTTCCTCAAAGACCCGATCGACAGGGATCTGTATTGTCAGGCAAAGCCAAACTCAAAGCCCATGTCCAGGCTGTCGAGCAGGTAATCTTCGGTTTCGACAAAGTGGCTGTTGTCCACCGCGAGGTCAAAGGAAAAGGGCTTCATCTCTGTGGTGAGCGCATAGCCTTCCAGCAGGTTCTGGATCCGCTTGGGCAGATCCACGCGCATGCCGTCCAGCTCCAGGATAAAGCCGCGCTTGGCTCCGCCTCTCAGGCTCACATCCTCAAAACAATCCATCTCCATGATCGCCACTTCCAGGGGGGTGCGATGTCCCTTGCTCAGCTTGGCGGCCCGTATGTGCCGGTTGGTAACAGCGATTTTCATAGCAATTCTTCCTTATGCTTGTTGGTCTTGTTTCTCTTCAACACACTCAAAGATCCCATCCTCAGGATTTTTGTACTACTGCCTGTGCCGCCCATTCTTACACCTGAATGAGTCCTGTAA
>RFHL01001249.1 GCA_003696875.1 Bacteroidota bacterium
ATCCTCGCGATGGTGCTGCCGGGGCTGGCCTTCATCCTTTTCTTTCCGGACTTTGTGCTCCGCTTCGTTGCCGGGGAGCGCTATCTCGACATGGTGCCCATCTTGCAGGTAACCCTGATCACAGGCTTACTGGTCCCTTTTATCCGGCAATTTGGCATCATGCTGGACTCCATCGGCAAACCCAAGCTACACTTTATGATTGTCGCGGGAGGAGCTCTCTTTCATATCCCGGCCTTGTGGCTGCTCATCGGACGCTATGGGACCATGGGGGCGGCTTATGCCACCGGGCTCACCTATGGCTTGCTCTTTATTGCCAACCACATCGTGCTCTATCGGGAACTGGGCGTACAGCCCCACCGGATTCTGGTCTATTTGCAGGAAATCTACACCAACGGCTTTCGGCTGTTGTGGCGGCGCCTGATGGCGCTGACGGGGATTTCGTAAGGGGCCCACGGGGCCTTCCTAATCTGCTGTTTAAGGAATAAATTCCCCCTGGTCATCATAGTGCAGCCAGCGCACGGCTCCCTCGCGGCGGATCTCCAGCCGGAAATAGCTGTTGCCCGGCTCATCGTGAAAGCTGGCCCGCAGCAGCGGATGGGCCCCAAACTCGGCACGGTAATGGTCGAGGATTTTCTCGGGCAGGCGCTGAGGCGGCACCTCGACCTGGGTGTAGGCCCAGGTGCCATCTTCGTCATAATGGGCCTGCATCTGCAGCGCATTAAGGGAAAAGCGGGCCACATAGCGGGTGCCCGTGCCCTCCCAATGCAGACGCTCAGCCTGGGGATAGTCTTCCCAGAATCGGTCCTGAAGGGGGGCGGGGGGTGCAAAGCCGCGCTCGCGGCTGGTCTGCGCGAGGCAGGCCAGGGTGCTGAGGAGAAAGATCCCCAAAAAGAAGAAATACCTCATAGCAGGGGCAGTTAACAAGAGCAGGCAGATACCAAATGGCTCTGGAAGGTACATATCCTGCTCGTTTTTCGCAACTGCTCGTTGCGGAAAGCCTTGGCCTCAGGCCTCGCCCCGCAGGCTCACCTGGGGCGGGAGGTCATACTCGGCAAAGATCACCTCTTTGCCCTTGTGTGTAACTGAAAACGCGACCTGATGCGGCTCCACATACACCTGTGGCATGAAGGCGCTGTCGAGGGTCGCGGACTCGGTCACCACTGGCTTGCGAAGATGCGCTTCAAGTTCATACAGGCTCGTGACAAAATCCTCTAAAATGGTGTCGGAGGTCACCAGAAAGGCCAGGACCGGCGGAGGAATCTGGAGGCCAAGATCATTGATGATGTTGCGGGCATCATCATGGTCGTAGTGGCGGCTGCGGTCACGCCCAAAGTTGGGGATCAGGCTCTTGGCGAGGCGTTGGAGGCGGGCAAAGTCAGACATAGGG
>RFHL01001250.1 GCA_003696875.1 Bacteroidota bacterium
CTCCATCGACCTCAACGAGGCCCGTGAAGTCGTGATCGACTGCACCGTCGCCGTCTCCGGCAAGACCGGCGTCGAGATGGAGGCCCTTACCGGGGCAAGCATCGCCGCCCTGACGGTCTACGACATGTGCAAGGCCTTTTCCCATGACATCCTGATCCGGGACACCCGCCTCATGGCCAAGACCGGCGGCAAAAGCGATTTCAGCCGTGAAACCTGAGCTCCCCCCCTGGACCGGCCTCATCCTCGCCGGCGGCTACAGCCGCCGGATGGGGACCGACAAAGCCCTGCTCAGCTGGCACGGGCAGCCGCAGGTGGTACACCTCACCGACCTGCTCCGCGCCCAAGGCGCGGCAGAGGTGCTGGTATCGTGTCGCCCCGATCAGGTGGCTCCCTTTCAAGCGCTGGGCCTCCGGCCGCTCCCCGACCTGGTCCCCAACCTGGGGCCCCTGGGAGGGTTGTTGAGCTGCTTCCGGGCCCATCCCGAGCGGGCCTGCCTGTCGGTGGCGGTGGACCTGCCCCTGCTAGGGGCGGCCGCACTTCAGGCCTTGCTTGAGGCCCGGCAGGCCGGGCGACCAGCCATGGCCTTTGCCCGGCCAGATGGACAGGGCGTCGACCCGCTGGCCGCGCTATGGGAGCCCATCATGGGGCCCCTGCTCGAGGACGCCTGGCAATGTGGCGACCTCGCACCCCGCCGCGTGCTGCAGCGGGCAGGCGTTTTTCTACTTGAGCCGGCCGAGCCGGACTGGCTCCGCAATGCCAATACCGCCGAGGAGGCCCTCGCCATTCAACAGCGAATTCGCGCCCTTACCGGGGAATAGGACGGCTGACCACCTTTTCGCCTAAATAAACAAGAGCAAGGCCGTGAGCCCCGTCACCACGATCACAAAGCGCCGGTAAAAACGGTCGCTGAGCTTCTTGACGATCCAGATACCGGCAAAAGCGCCCAGCGCGATCGCCGGCAGCATGCTCAGGTCGAGCAGCAGCGAGGCTGGACTGATGGTGTCCCAGACGAACAGGTGAAAAGGCACCTTGGAGAGGTTGATGATCATAAAGAACCAGGCCCCGGTGCCGATAAAGCTGTTTTTAGGCAGATTCATAGCCAGCAGGTAGACCGCCAGGATCGGCCCCGCCGAGTTGCCCACCATGGTGGCAAAGCCCCCCAGCAGGCCCATCAGGCCGGCGAAACTCCAGTGGTCGGGGACCCGCTCTTCTTTCCGAAATTCTAGCCACAACATAACGGCCACGCCAAAGAGGATAATGCCGCCCATCAGCGCCTTGAAAACCTCATCGGAGACGGCGTCGCCCACCCAGGTGCCGAGTATGACCCCGGCGACAGACCAGGGCAGAAGCCGCAGGATGTACCCCCATTGCGCCGCCCGGTGATAGTAGGTAACGGCAAAGATGTCGGCGAGGATCAGAATCGGCAGCAGGAGCCCGGTGGAGTCTCGCCCACCGAAAATCAGGGCCAGGATGGGCACCACGACATTGTACACCCCGGCGACGCCGGTCTTGGCCATGCCCACAAAGACGGCACAGAGGATCAGCAGCCCCCATTGGACGGGCGTGAGCCCAAAACTTTGCAGCAGTTCCATCATGGGGGGCAAAGATAGGAAAACAATCGCGGCCTTTGGCCAGCGTGGCGAGTACTAAGCCATCTCCTCCGGCATGGCCAGGTAGTCCTTGATCACCGGATTGGCCAGGGCATGGATGTTGCCCATGTCCGAGGCGGTGGCGAGGTCCTTGAGGCCGCCGTTTTTGAACCAGATGAGGATGGGCTCACGGCTGTTTTCGAAGTAGGCCTGGTTGGAAACCTTGCCGGCAAAGACGTAGTAACCAGCGTCGTCCTCGCTGAGGCCCTTCTTGCGGGCCCAGGCGGCCCGCTTTTCGGCTACCTCCGCTTCAGGTACCGGCGCTTCGCAGATCCGCAGCTTCAGCAGGCGGCGGGTGAGGATGCGCCGGCACAGGTCCGACAGGACGGGATCAGGATGATCCTGCCACTTCTTCAACGCAAACTCGATGTCGTTGTCATCCAGGCGGATGTAACGGGCCAGCACATCGGGGTTCAGGTCCTCCGGCGTGATGGATTCCCGGAAGAAGAACCCCAGGGTGTCGTCCAGATAGAGGGCTTCGCCCGCCTCAAAAAGCGCCCGGGCGCGCCGCAGGATGTTGACCATGGTATACTCCGCCGAGATTGCGGCCTTGTGCAGGTATACCTGCCAATACATCAGCCGGCGGGCGAGGATAAATTTCTCCAGCGAATAGATCCCTTTGTCCTCGCACACCAGACCGCCCTCGTACACATTGAGCGTCTTGATGATGCGGTCGATGCCGATAAAGCCCTCGGCCACGCCGGTAAAGAAGCTGTCCCGGATCAGGTAGTCCATCCGGTCCATATCCAGCTGCCCCGACACCAACTGGTGCAGGAAGGGGCGGTCATATTTGCCTTCAAAAATCTCAATGGCCAAATCCAGCTTGCCCCGAAACTGCCGGTTGAGGCTGTGCATGAGAGCGAGGCTCATGGCCTCGTGATGCAAGCCCGGAATGATGGCATGCTCCAGCGCATGCGAAAAGGGACCATGTCCGATGTCATGCAGCAAGATGGCGATCATCGCCGCCCGGTACTCCTTTTTGGAGATGTCCACCTTCTTGCCCTTGAGGGTGTCAAGGGCCTGCCGCATCAGGTGCATCGCCCCCAAGGCGTGATTGAAGCGGGAGTGTACGGCCCCAGGGTAAACCAACACACTCATACCCAGCTGCTTGATGCGGCGCAGCCGCTGAAAAGCCGGCGTATCGATCAGGTTGAGCAAAAGACCCCGTGGCGCTTCGATGAAGCCGTGCACCGGGTCGTTGATGATCTTGGCAAGTTTGGGACTGCGAGAGGCGGGCATAAGGGGGAAATAGGTTCCTGCCCAAGATAGAAACAATCCATCACATCCGCAGGCGCGTCGAGCGCCTGTGGCCATTGTTTTCCCCCACCCGACAAAACCAAATCATTCAAACCCGGTTATCTACCTTAATCATCCCCCCATTCCCCCACTTCCCTATTTGCCCTTTTGCCCAGTTCCCCAATTCCCTATTTCCCCAATCCCAATGAAAGCCATCTGGAACGATGCCATCATCGCCGAAAGCGACGACACCGTCGTCGTCGAGGGCAACCACTACTTCCCCGCCTCGGCCGTCAAGACCGCCTACCTGCGCCCCAGCGAGCTCCGCACCACCTGCCCCTGGAAAGGAGAGGCCTCCTACTACCACCTGAGCGTAGACGGGCTTATCAACCAGGACGCCGCCTGGGTCTATCCCCATACCTCCGAGGCCGCCAAGAACATCGAAGGCCGCATCGCCTTCTGGAAAGGCGTGCAGGTTGTTGAATAGTTCCGGGTTTAGTGTTCCGGGTTCGACGTACCGGGTTCGTTGATTATTGAAAACTAGGTAAAACCTCCTTGCCTTCCCAGGATTTCACGGAGGTCCTCGTCGGTCAGGTTGTTTTCCTCCATGAACAGTCTTATTTCCAGGTA
>RFHL01000113.1 GCA_003696875.1 Bacteroidota bacterium
AGGCAGGCTCGGACGCATCGAGGACTACATCCCCCGATGCGTCCGAATTTCCTTATACGGAAGGGGTTTGGCCCCGCTCATCGAAGGCAAGCCACCGCCCATCGAAAAGGCGCTCTGAAAGCGCGGACGGGGGGCGACCTTGCGGACATCTGGAAAACGCATAAAATTATTCCTCATGTCCGCTCAATCCCTCCGCATAGGCATCATTGGTACCGTAGGCGTCCCCGGACGCTACGGTGGTTTTGAGACCCTGGCTGACCAGTTGGTCCGCCACCTGGGCCGGGATATGTCCTTCTCGGTCGCCTGCAGCGACCGGGAGCTACCCGCCGGCACGCCCCGCCCCGCCGCCTGGCGCGGCGCGAAGCTGCACTACTTCCCCCTCCGCGCCAATGGCGCGCAGAGCATCCCCTACGACCTCTGGTCGATGCTCAAGATCGGTCCAGAGATCGATATCTTTCTCGTCCTCGGCGTTTCCGGCGGGCCCTTTATCCCGATGATCAAGCGCCTGTACGGCAAGCCTGTCATCGCCCACATCGATGGGCAGGAGTGGAAGCGGCCCAAGTGGTCGCGCCCGGTCAAGGCCTACCTCAATTGGGCTGAGCGCATGGCCGTGCGCCACGCCGATGTGATCATCGCCGATAATGCTGGCATTCAGGACTATGTGACCGACACCTATGGTCGGGAGAGCGAACTGATCGCGTATGGGGGCGACCACGCCCAACAGGCCTTTTTGACCCCGATCGCCCTGGAGCGCTTTCCCTTCCTCGCGGGCGACTACGCCTGCAAAGTTTGTCGCATTGAGCCGGAGAATCAGATCGAAACTGTCCTCGCCGCCTTTGCGGCGCAGGACAAACTGCCGCTGGTGCTGATCGGCAACTGGGACCACAGTGCCTTTGGCCAGGAGATCCGGGCCCGCTATGCCCATCATCCCCACTTGCATCTGCTGGACCCCATCTACGAACCTTCCATCCTGAACCTCATCCGCGGCCGGGCCGCGGTCTATGTCCACGGCCATGCTGCCGGTGGTACCAATCCCTCGCTGGTCGAGGCTATGTCGCTGGGCTTGCCCGTCCTCGCCAACGGGGTAGTTTTTAACCGGGCCACCACGGAAGGGCAAGCGGTCTTTTTCTCGGACAAAGCCAGCCTCATGCAGGAACTACAGGACCTCACTCCCACCAGGCGCGCCCGCCTGGGCGCGGAGATGGCTGCCATCGCCGCCCGCCGCTACACCTGGGCCGGCGTCGCCACCCAGTATGCCGCCCTCTTCCGCCGGGTGGCCGGCCTGGCCCCAGTGGTTTCCCCGGCTTCCACCCTTCATTCTGCCGCCTGATGTACCCTTCTGGCATCTCTCTGCTGATTAGCCTGCTGCTGTTCCTGGGCGGGCTGCGCCCGCTGCTGGCCCAGCAGGTCGTCACGGTTGCCGGTGAAGCCGGCGTAAACGGCGAAGCCGATGGCGCGGCCCTGACCGAAGCTCGTTTCAACAACCCCCACGGCGTCGCCGCCGACGCGGCTGGCAATGTCTACATCGCCGACCGCTGGAACCACAAGATCCGCAAGCTAACCCCCAACGGACAGGTAAGCACCGTCGCCGGCACCGGCGAGGTCGGCACGCAGGATGGGCCTGGGGCCACCGCTACCTTTCACGAGCCCTGGGGGATCGCTGCCGCTCCGGATGGCACCCTTTACGTCGCTGACAGCCGCAACCACCGCATCCGGATCATCACCCCCGACGGGATGGTGAGCACCCTGGCCGGCGACGGGGTTTCCGGCGTAGTGGATGGGCCCGGTGCCAGCGCCCGCTTTGCCCTGCCCACCGGGATCACCGTCGCCGGTGATGGCTATGTGTATGTGTGTGACCACCTGGGCCACACCATCCGGCAGATCAGCCCGGGGGGCTTCGTGAGCACCCTGGCCGGCAGTCCGATGCAAACTGGCAGCGCCGACGGCATCGGCGCCGCGGCGACCTTCTATCGCCCCTATGGCATGGAACTCGGGCCGGATAACAACCTCTATGTCGCGGATGAATGGAATCACCTGATCCGTCGGGTGACCCTGGCCGGACAAGTAACGACCGTCGCCGGTACCGGCGCGCTCGGCAGCCTCGACGGGCCGGTAGACACGGCCCAGCTCAACTACCCCTGGGACGTAACCCTGACCGATGATGGCACCCTTTTCATCATGGATGGCGGAAATCACGTTATCCGGCGGGTATCGCCGGGCGGGATGGTAGATACTTACGCCGGCGAAGCCGGCACGCAGGGAGCCATCGACGGCGAGGGCCCCGACGCCTCCTTTAATGGCGCTACCAGTCTAACCCACGTTCCAGGCACCGAAGTCCTCTACGTAGGCGATGCCTACAACCACCTGATCCGCCGGGTCGGCGAGGTTCCGGTCGTACCTGGCACCCCTGTGCTCAGCGGAGCTGATGCCGATAGTCTGTGCCTGGGTAGCTCCCTCACCCTGACGGTGACCGGCGCCGAGGCCGGAACCGATACTTTTGCGTTTTTCCTGGACGGGGAGGAGGCCCAACGGGGCCCCTCCCCGGTTTTTAGCTGGACCGCCAGCGCTGCCGGGACCTATACGATTTTTGCGGAAACGGAAAGTGGTGGGGCCTTTACGGGCCTTGCCCCCAGCCGCACCTTCACCTTCATTCCTGCGCCCGAGGTACAGATCACGGCCGCCCTGCTGCCCGGGACCGAGGCGGGGCAGCGCGTAGAGCTGCGCGCAGTCGGAGACAGTGCCCAGAGCTATCGTTGGGAAGCCGGCGACGGCAGTCTTCCTGGCTTTGGCAATCCCTGGCTGCACACCTATACCCTGCCTGACACCTATACGGTCTCTCTCATTGTCGCCGGCCCCTTTGGCTGCCGGGACACCCTTAGCTATGCCGGTCTGGCGATTACCGGCCAATCCCCCAATCCGCCGGCCGATACCACCGCGGTGGACACCACCCAGAGCGGCACCGATACCCTGGTGACCACGCCGCCACTCACGGAACCCGAACTGCCCACCGAAACCCAGCTGGACCTTTTCCTCCCTACCGCCTTTACCCCCAACGGCGACGGCCTCAACGACTACCTGCGGCTACGTGGGACGGACCGGGGGCAGGCCACCCTCATGGTGTTTGATGCCTGGGGCGCCTGCCTCTATACCGGTCAGGGCGAATCCGCCGGCTGGGACGGCACCTATCGCGGGCGGCGGCAGCCGCCGGACAGCTATGTCGCGGTCGTGCGAGGGCTCAGCCGCTCCGGTCAGTCATTTTCTTTTTCCCAGATCATCAACCTTATCCGGTGAAAGCACACATACTTCTCTCCTTCTTGTTGGGCCTCGGCACGCTAAGCACCTGGGCTCAGGATCCCCACTTTTCCCAACCCCTCACCCTGGCCGCCTGGAACAATCCGGCTGCTACCGGTCTCTTTGAAGGGCATACCCGTCTGAGCAGCGCCCTGCGTCAGCAATGGACTGGCCTCCCCAGCGGCTTTCGCACCCAGTTTGTGGGCGCCGAGCTCAACCGGGAGGGTCTGGGTTTTGGGGGGCAACTGGTGCAGGAGCAGGCAGGGGAAAGCGGCTACCGTCACCTGCAAGCCAGCGCCCAGCTGGCCATCCACCGGCCGGTGGCCGGAGGGACCCTCTCCCTTGGCGCCACCGCAGGCGTGATCCAGCAAAGCCTGGACCCAACGGGTCTGACCTTCGACAGCCAGTATGATGCCATCGGGGGCTTTGACGCCACGCTGCCCAGCGGGGAGTTTCTGGCCCAAAACAAGGCCGTACAACCCGACCTCGGGGTCGGGCTGCACTACCGCTATGTGGCCCCGGACCTGGGTCCCCTCATGGAAGTATCCGCCGGTCTGACGCTACACCATATCAACCAGCCCAACCTGTCCCTGATGGGCGGCGAGGCTCTGCTGCCCCGCCGCCTGGGTGGCCACCTCACCAGCCAATGGCTGGCAGGGGGGCGCACCCTGCTCCATACCGGGCTGCGCTATGCGCAGCAGGGAGAGTTTCGCGAATGGTGGGTCGAAGCCGGTCTGAGCTACGAGCTGGATCCGGAGATCCAGCTCTACGCCGGCCTGGGCTGGCGCAAAGACGATGCCTGGGTGCCCGTGGTGGCCCTTGACTTCAATCATGCCCGGATCGGGCTGTCCTATGACCTGACCTCATCCAGCCTCGGCTCGGCCATCGGCCGGCAAGGAGGGCCGGAGATCACCTTCAGCTGGCGGCTGGGTGCGCCGGCCCGCCCCCTGCGCGACTACCATGCCCGGCAAGGGCGGAGCCGCCACCGGCAGGCCTCGGCCTGGTGGGAAGAAGACCGTCATGTGGCGGCTCCCGCCGCCCCGCAGCCGGTAACCCTGGTCCTGGTTGTTCCTGCTCCCACGACCAAGACCGATACTGTGGTGGTGAATACCCCCAAAGAAAACCGCCCCACGCAGTGGGCGCCGGTCCTCTTCCCGGTGAACATCGCCGACGTCGACCCTATGTACTATGATATGCTGGACCAACTGGCTACGTATTTAAAGCAACACGCGACCTTCTCCATCGTCCTAATCGGACATACTGATCAGGAAGGGACGGCCTGGTACAACTATCAGCTGGGGCAGCGCCGGGCCCAGGCCGTGAGCCTGTACCTGTCGCAGCGGGGCATAGACCCAGCCCGGATCACCACCATGAGCTATGGCGAAATGAAGCCTTATGCCCCCGGTCAGGACGCTGACAGCCGCGCCCGCAACCGACGGACCGAGATCCTCATTTTTCCCTGACCACTCATCGACGCCCGGCGGCCACTCATCGAAAGAAGCAGCGTAGCGGGAGAAAAAGGCCGACCTTTGTAGGGCCGGAAGACATCAACCTCCGGCCCATTTTCTTCTCCAAAACACCTATCGCACCGACCCCTCCCTGGTTTCGGCCTGCCCTTTCCATACCAAAATGAACCTTCTCGCCTACCTCTTCCCGACTCTCGCCCTGCTGGGCACCCTGAGCCTCTCCCTGATGCTGATGCCTGTCTGGCTGCAATGGGTGCAGCGCTTTCAGCTGGTGGATCAGCCCGGTGGCCGCAAGGCCCACGTGCGCCCGACCCCAACCGGGGGAGGCATTGCCATCCTTTTGGCATGGCTGGGCATACAGCTCAGCGGGTTGGGCACCGGAGATGCCCCTCTCCTCCCCCTCTGGTTTGGGGCCGGACTGCTGGCCCTTGCCGGCTTGCAGGACGACCTGCAAGAGATGGGTCCGGGACGAAAATTTCTCTTTCAATTTGTCGCGGCGGGCCTGCTGGTAGCCCAAGGCGGCACCCTGCCCCTACCAGGACCGGCCTGGCTAAGCTATGTCATTACCTTTGTTTTTGTGGTGGGCCTGAGCAACGCCTACAACCTGATCGACGGCATCGACGGACTGGCCGGTAGCATCGGCCTGGTGGCCGCCGGCGGGCTGGGTCTGGCACTGCTGAGTCAGGGAGATCTGGCCGGCGCGTCGGCCGCCCTCTCCCTGGCGGGAGGCCTGCTGGGTTTCCTGCGCTACAACCGCGCCCCGGCGCAGGTCTTCATGGGCGACACCGGCGCCCTTCCCATCGGCTTTCTACTGGCGGGGCTCTCCATCCGCCTGCTGCAGCAGGCGCCTGAGGCTCTCGGAAGCCTGGAGCTGCTGCTGGTCGCCGCTCTGCTGCTCGTGCCTATCATGGACACGACCCAGGTCATGATCCTGCGAATCTCCCGCGGACAGTCGCCCTTTCACCCGGATCGCGAGCACCTGCATCATCTCCTCCTTTCCCTGGGCAATACCCATCGCAGCGCCGTGCGCTGGCTGGTGGGCGCACAGGCGAGTCTGGTAGGGATGGCCCTGCTGCTGCATCCCCTGGGCCTCAGCTGGAGTCTGGCATTGATGATACTACCCGCCGGGCTCTTTACGCTGAGCCTGCGCCAGCTCAGCCGCGCCGCCGCTCGCGGGCAGCGATGGCAGCCCCTCAAACCCTTATCTAGCCTGGTAAGCGCCTTGAGCAGCTATCTGCTCTAGGCCTGGTTTATAACCAGTACCCGACCGGCGGCCATTAGGTCGCCGGTTTTTCGTTTGGGCTGTGTACCTTTGGGCTCCCAATCCCCAACCCCTACGCATGACCTACGCCGGAAACCTGAAGAAAATGACAGTCGCTCAGGGCGAGCCGATCGCCTACAGCCTCGCCCTGGGCGAGGATCGAATCGATATGACGACCCGCATCGGACAGCCGCTGCGACTCCACTTTACCGGACAGATCAACTGCAAGATCTGTGGCCGGAAAATCAAAAAAGCTTTCGGAGAGGGCCTGTGCTATCCCGACTTCATGAATCACCCGGCCAATTCGCCCTGCATCATCCGGCCGGAGCTATGCGCGGGCCATCTGGGACAGGGACGGGATCCAGAATGGGAAAAAACGCACCACGTGCAGCCGCACGTGGTTTATCTGGCGCTCTCGAGCGCCGTGAAGGTGGGCGTGACCCGCGCCGATCAGGTGCCCACCCGCTGGATCGACCAGGGCGCCTCGGCGGCGATCATCATCGCCGAAACCCCCTACCGGCAGCTAGCCGGTCTGATCGAAGTGGCCATCAAGGACCACCTGACCGACAAAACCCCCTGGCAGAAGATGCTGAAAAATGAGGTGGCGGAAGGGGTCGATCTGGTAGCAGAGAAACAACAGGCGCTGGAGTTCTTGCCCGCAGACCTGCATGCCTTTGCTTCCGCCAAGGATCAGATCTGGACCTTTGCCTATCCGGTGCAGGCCTTTCCGGATAAGGTCAAAAGCCTCAATCTCGACAAAACCCCTACCGTGGAGGGCATCTTGCTCGGCATCAAGGGTCAGTACCTGATCTTTGATGACAACCGGGTGATGAACATCCGGCGACATACGGGCTACTGGGTAGAGATGGATTGATCGCTATTCCTCCCTTTGCTTGGGCACTTTATGCCTCCCCCTTTTCGATTTTCATCCTAATCCCTCCCGATGGCCGACCTCCCCAGCCCCCTCACCACCTATCCCTTGCCAGGCTATAAGCGCCTGTGCTTTCTCAAAAACATCATCACCCGGCCCAACATCATCGTGGGGGACTACACCTACTACGATGACTTCGAGGACGTGCGCAATTTTGAGCGCAATGTGCGCTATCACTTTGACTTTACCGGTGACAAGCTCATCATCGGCAAATTCGGGATGATTGCTTCTGGGGCGCAGTTCATCATGAACGGTGCCAACCACCTCACGGAGGGAGTGAGTGCCTACCCCTTTGCCATCTTTGGTGGGGACTGGGCCGGGGCGATGGAAGGCAAAAGCTATCCGCAGAAGGGCGATACCGTCATCGGCCACGACGTCTGGATCGGGCACCATGCCGTGATCATGCCCGGCGTGCAGGTCGGTGACGGGGCCATCATCGGCAGTTACGCAGTAGTCACCAAGGACGTCCCGCCCTATGCCATTGTGGGTGGTAATCCCGCCCAGGTCCTGCGCCGGCGCTTTGCGCCGGCGGTGATCGAGCGCCTGCTGGCGCTGCGCTGGTGGGACTGGCCCTTGGAAAAAATTTCCCGCAATGTACAGGCCCTGACCGGGACCGATCCCCAGGCCCTGGAGGGCTTCTGAACCCTCCGGGCCCGTTTTGTCCGGCAGGCATTTCTTCTTTTCTTTGCGGAGGCTGATGGCCTTCTGCCTTTCGTTCGAATCTTCCCGCTATGCGCTTTTTCTTCGCCTTTTTGCTACTGACGATAGCCGGGCTTTCGCCCCTGAAGGCCCAGCTGTTTCCAGAAC
>RFHL01001251.1 GCA_003696875.1 Bacteroidota bacterium
CCGCCGTAGTGGAGGTGGTACGGCTGCCGCCCCCGATCGCTCTCCAGCCAGGTCGCAGGGACCCAGCCGCGGGCCCGCAGCAGGGGCTCCGTCCACATCTCCTCGGGGCTGGCCCCGGCCAGGTACAGGCGGGACTCGACCGGCGGCAGCCCGCTGCCGTAGCGGGCAAAGGCCCGGCCCCGCAGGTCAAAGCCCCGCCAGCGGCCGGTGCTCAGCCAACTACCCTCCAGCCAGCTATAGCTGGCCTGGCTGCCGGGACCCGTGGCCCGGAGGTTCAGGCTAAGCTGGTGCTGGGTCTTTTTTTCGGTGGTCACATGCCAGCGGTAGGCGGCCCAAAAATAGGCCTGGGACCGGCCCGTGGTCCACAGGTCGGGGGTGAGCAGGTAGTCGCGGCTGGCGTTGCGGGGGCGGTTCAGATAGCGGTATCCGGCCGCGAAGCGGTGTTCAGCCCGCTTATTTGGCCCCTGAACCCCTTGTACGGCCAACCAGGCACCGTGCCGGTGTAGTCCGTCCCGGAAAGCCGATTCCAGGTGAGCTTGCCATTGGCCGCCAGAAAGGGGGAGGGGGACTTCATAACGCAGGGCGTAGTTGAAGCGGGGAAAGCTGTCGGCAAAGCGCCACAGCACGCTGTCGGGGGAGGGTACCGTCATCAGGCCGCTGTTGTAGGAGAGCAGAAGGGCCAGGGTATGGCCGGGGCGGCCTCCTTCGATCGCGACACCCGGCTGCAGGCCGGCGAAGCCATTCCACCACAGGTGGGGCCGTGCTTGCAGGAGGAAGGTCTGGCTGTCGAGCTGGGCCTCTTGGGGCGGTAGCCAGCCCAGACGGGCACGTATGGGTTGGGCGGCAAGAACCTGCAGCAGGAGTAGCCCCAGGAGGAGTAGGAGGATGTGTTTCATGTCGCGGAGGTCTGGGGTGAGCGATGATGGGGTGCTAACCAAGCACGAAACCGGTTACGTAATCGTTTTCGATTCCTTTTCCCTGATAAACAGGCGAATACCGTGAACCAAGGCTTGTTTCTATGCGAGATTCTGTGCAATTTAGGCTTTGTAGTTAGTATTTGTATAGCAATTTTGAGGAAAGCAGAGGTACACACAGCCGGGCAGCTGGTGTGCCTCACTTTTGCTTTTAGGAATGTCGCCATTGGTGCCTGGCCCGACCTGTCTGCCCCGGGTGAGATCCGGTTTTCTCTCCGCTCTCCAAACAGTTCGGATAGGCCAAGGCTTTAAAGAAATGAACCCACTGGCTTGCCGCCGGGATTTCTACCGATCACTCATTTGCTCCATATCATGTCTTTGTTTGAATACCAACCTCGCGAAAAACGTACTGCTGCGCTGCAGCAACAACCCTATGACCTGCTCGTTATCGGCGGCGGTGCCACCGGTGCGGGCATTGCCCTGGATGCGGCGGCCCGGGGCCTCCGGACCTGCCTGGTTGAGAAGCAGGACTTTGCGGCGGGCACAAGCAGCCGCTCGACCAAGCTCATCCATGGGGGCCTGCGCTACCTCAAGCAGTTTGAGGTGGCCCTGGTCCGGGAGGTAGGCCGGGAGCGGGCGACGGTCCATCGTCTGGCGCCACATCTGGTCGTGGCCGAAAAAATGCTCCTGCCCCTGGTGCAGGGGGGCACCTACGGTCGCTGGGCGACCAGCCTTGGGCTCAAGGTCTATGACATCCTGGCCGGGGTAAAGGGCGATGACCGCCGCCGCATGCTCTCGGCCCAGCGGACCCAGCAAGAGGAGCCGTTGCTACGGACCGATATCCTCCTGGGGGGAGGGCTCTACGCCGAGTACCGCACCGACGATGCACGCCTCACCCTGGAGGTGATGAAGACCGCTGCCCGCCACGGGGCCGATTGCCTGAACTATGTGGAGGTACAGGACTTTGTGTACAAAGATGGAAGGGTGGCGGGTGCTCAATGCCTTGACCTGCTGACCGATACCACTTTTCAGATCCAGGCGCGCTATGTGGTGAGTGCCGCCGGCCCCTGGGTCGATACCCTGCGCCAGAAAAACGGCTCGCTGAGCGGCAAGCGCCTGCACCTGACCAAGGGGGTACACATTGTGGTGCCGCGGACGCGGCTCCCCCTCACCCACTCGGTTTACTTCGATGTGCCCGATGGGCGCATGCTCTTTGCCATCCCGCGGGGGCGGGTGACCTACATCGGAACCACCGACACCGACTATCAGGGCAGCAAAGAGCATCCCCGTACCTTGCAGGAGGATGTCGATTACCTCCTCCATGGTGCCAATGACATGTTCCCCGAAGCCAGGCTGAAGGGAGAGGATGTGGTGTCGAGCTGGGCCGGGCTGCGTCCGCTCATTCACGAAGAGGGCAAATCCGCCTCGGAGCTCTCCCGTAAGGACGAAATCTTTGTCAGCGACACCGGCCTGATCTCGATTGCCGGCGGTAAGCTCACCGGCTACCGCAAGATGGCTCAACGGGTAGTGGATCGGGTAGTCAAGATCGCGCAGGACGGCAGCCGGCGCCTGAATCCCTGTCAGACCCACAAGATCGTGCTGGAAGGGGGCGACTTTGCCGGGGCGAAAGGCGTGGCTGCCTACCAGGAAAAGGTAGCCACGCGGCTGTCTGCGGGCAAGCTGGAACCCTACTTTGCCTGGTATCTGGTCCATACCTACGGCCGGCAGACCGATGCGATCCTGGATCGCTGGGAGGCTGGCGGTGATCTGTCCGAGGCGGGGCTCATCCTGGCTGAGCTCTGGTTTGGGGTGCAGCACGAGATGGTGATGCGGGCGGAGGATTTCTTCATTCGCCGCACCGGGCGCGTCTTTTTCGATATCGAGAGTGTACGTACGCACCGCGAAGCGGTGCTGGCGGCGCTCG
>RFHL01001252.1 GCA_003696875.1 Bacteroidota bacterium
ACTTGCGCTTTTGACTTGATCTTTTGCACGAATGCTGCGTCAGAAAAAGCCTCACTTGGCCCGCCAAGCTCGGTTTTTCTTCCTTGCCTTCGCACAAAATCTCTGCGCAAAATCGGAAAGTTATTCTTTTCGCGTTACTAAAGAAAAGAAAATTGCGGGTTTGGGGCAACTTTCCCCGCGCTAATCTTTCACAATCCAGAAAGATACCCGCCCAAGGGATCGCTCATTCATTGGTGCGGTTGGAATGAAAAAGGTAACCTGTCGCAGAATTATTTTTGAATCTGGTCGCCGATGCGCATCAGGGTCAGGGACTTGTCCGCCGCGGCAAAGGCCGCTTTGGACCGGCCGTGATCGATCTCTATATAGCCAAAGGTGTCATAATGCATACCGATGATGTCATCACAGTCGATAAACTTGGCCGCTCGGATGGCGTCCTTTACGCCCATGGTAAAATTGTCTCCGATGCACAGGAAGGCAAATTTCAGCCGGTGCTGGTCGCCGATGAGTTTCATATCATAGGTCAGGGCCGTGTCTCCGGAGTAGTAGAAGGCACCTTCAGGTGTCGTCACTACAAATCCAGCCGGGTTTCCCCCGTAGCTTCCGTCCGGAAAGGAGCTGGAGTGGATGGCGTTTACCACCTTGACGCTGCCAAAGTCAAACGTCCATTGCCCTCCGTGATTCATGGGTTGTCCTTTATCCAGTCCCTGGCCTTGGCACCAGGTTACGATTTCATAGTTGGAGATAATGGTGGCCCCGGTGCGCTTTCCGATTGACACCAGATCGGCGATGTGATCGCCATGGGCATGGGAGACCAGAATGTAGTCGGCCGGAATGGCATCCACGTCAATGTGAGCGGCCTTTTCGTTGGGGGAGATAAATGGATCAAACAACAGGTGCTTGCCGGAGACCTCCACGCCAAAGCAGGAGTGTCCGTAATAGGTGATGTTCATAGGAAGAGGATTGAAGAAGCGTGAGATACGTATGGGGTTCCCTTTCCTGAAAAACAAGGGACCGCCTGGCCGAATATCGCTTATCTGTTGCAGAAGGTCAACCAGTTGGCCTTAGTCGGTCTCCGAAATTGCGATGGGCCACACCTGATCTTCTGCCAGGACATACACCTGATCGGTCTTTGCGGGCTCGATCATGGCCAGGCCGGTGAACTGCCCGAAGGCGGGCAGTACGCCTTCGAAAGCGCCGAAATGAAAGCAGGGCAGCCGCAATTGTTGCCGACCCTTGCCGCTGAGCTGCACCCCGGGGTGCAGATGTCCGCATAGCCGGTAGCCCTGCCCGGGCTGTCCGGTTGGCGCATGCGCCAGTTCGAATGGCGGCATGGGATACCCTTCTGCTACTACTTGCAAGGCGGCTTCGGCATAGGCCTCGGGCGGCAGGAGATCGTGGTTGCCGCGCACCAGCAGGGCCGGCAAGTGTAGGCGGCGCATCAGCCTGGCAAACTCCTCCCACTCGGCATTGTAGCTGCTGTGAAACAAGTCACCGAGAAAGACAATTTGCTCCGGACGAAGGGTATCGACCAGGGTCTCCAGGCGACGAAGGGTGTGGCTGGAGGCCAGGCCCGGCACGGGGATCCCGTGCCGGCGGAAGTGGCCGCTCTTGCCCAGATGCAGATCGGCAAGCAGGAGGGCCTGCCGAGCAGGCCAGTAGAGGGCCCGGTCCGGCAGCAGCCGGAGGGATTCACCGTGGAGTTCGATATCCATGGGTATGCAACCCTGTGGCGGATCTTTGGTTTGCCGGCCATGGGCTTTCTGCCGCAACATTCCCGTAAATTCCTCTAACTTGCGCTTCCCCCAACGATAACCGGCCTATGGGAAACCTCGCCCTGCTGGGCATAAGCCTGCTGACTGGCTTGCTGCTCCAACGTGTACGCGCCTTCCCGGCCGACGCGCACCGTGGGCTCAATGCCTTTATCATCTACATCTCGCTACCGGCCATCACCTTACGGTATCTGCCTGAGCTGGAGCCTAGCTGGACATGGCTTTATCCGGCGGGGATGTCGTGGGTGGTTTTTCTCGTGGGCGTAGGCGTGTTTGTGAGCCTGGGCCGCTGGTTGGGGTGGGACCGTCAGACCGTAGGCTGCCTGGTGCTGGTGTGTGGGCTGGGGAACACTTCTTTTGTGGGATTTCCCTTGATCGAGGCCATGTATGGGACCGAAGGCTTGCGCATTGCCATTCTCTGTGACCAGCCGGGGGCCTTTCTGGTGCTGTCTACCCTGGGGATCGTAGCCGTTGGCTACTTCGCTGCTGGCCGGATCACGGGCCGGGCGATCCTGGGTCGGGTACTGGCCTTTCCGCCTTTCCTGGCCTTTCTGGCCAGCCTGCTGCTGGCCCCGCTCAGTCCCTGGCCCGATTGGATCACCGGACCGCTGGAGACGTTGGGGCGCACCTTGACGCCCCTGGCACTGGTATCGGTAGGGTTGCAATTGCGTCTGCCTCGGCGGGATTTTCCCTTTCCAGCTTTCGGGATTGGGTTGGTATACAAGCTGTTGCTGGCCCCGGCCCTGATATGGGGGCTGTACGTGGGGCTCCTCCGTCAGGAGGGGCTGGCCATCGAGGTGTCTATTTTAGAGGCAGCCATGGCGCCTATGATCACGCCCAGCATCATCGCGATGGAGCATGGGTTGAACCCGCCCCTGGCTAGTGTCCTGGTGGGCTTGGGGATTCCGCTTTCCCTGCTTAGCGTCTGGGGATGGTATGTGGGGGGGCTTTGATTTGGGTTAAGAAAATCTAACAGTGTTTGGGTTGGGGTGGCTTTTATGATTGCGTTTAGAAACCCCTAATCTGTATCTTCGTTCCTGAAGCAGGACCCGCATCAACCTATGCCCTATGAAAATCCGGTACAACGCACCTGTGGTGCTGACATTCACCCTTCTGTCCACGCTGGTGCTGATCTTGCAACAGTACACCCCCCTGGATGTCATGCAGTTCTTCTGGGTGGAGCCCCGCTTCGACCTGGCCAATCCGCTCTGGTATTTTCGACTGTTTTCGCATGTGGTCGGGCACGGCTCGCCCAATCCGGAGACCGGACATTGGGAGGGCTGGCAGCACCTGGTGGGCAACTTTTCCTTCATTCTCCTGCTAGGTCCCATTTTGGAGGAAAAATACGGCTCAAAGGATTTGCTGCTCATGGTTCTGGTGACGGCGCTGATCACCGGACTCTTGCAGATCATCTTCTTTAACAGCATCCTGCTGGGCGCGAGCGGGATCGTCTTCATGTTTATCCTGCTCAGTTCCATCACCAATAGCAAAGGCGGCATCCCGTTGACCTTTGTGTTGGTAGCCGTCCTGTTTCTGGGAAAGGAAATCGTCCAATCTTTTGCAGTGGATCAGGTGTCGCAATTCGCCCACATCATCGGTGGCATCCTGGGCGCGGCCTTTGGATTTTTTATGGAAGGTGGGGCCAAGAAGGTCGCCAACATGAGCTAGCGACTCTCCTCGCCCGGGAAAGCGCTTTCCCATCATGATATGATTTCTAACGGTGTTTTATTTCGCCTGTTTTACCGCTCTGATGCCACTTCCATCCCTAACGACAAAGCCCGTGCGCCTGCTCCTCCTTCTGGGGGGCGTGTTGAGCATCACCACGCCAATACATGCCCAGCCTTCCGTCACCACGGAAGTGGAGGCGGTGGTCCAGGCCTTGTTTGAGGGCATGCGTACACGTGACACCGCTTCGGTGCGGGCCCTTTTTCATCCCGATGCCCGCATGTATACCAGCCATAGGGTAGGGGAGGAGCCGGTACTGGAAGCCGGCAGCCTGGATCAGTTTCTCCAGGCCTTGGGAAAGCCTTCTGACCTTCAGTGGGATGAACGCATTGAGGGTTTGCAGATCCATGAGGATGGTACCCTGGCCCAGGCCTGGATGCAGTATGTTTTCTACCTGGGGGAGACCCCCCATCACGCCGGCGTCAATGCCATGACCCTGGTCCGCAGTCCCAAGGGCTGGCAGATCCTGCACCTCACCGACACACGCCGGAAGCCCTGAGGACAGCTTTTCTCCTGACCCATTCTGTTTCATGCTTATGGCACCTCCCGTGCGGGAGGGGATCGGTCAGGCCATCATTATTTTTATTGAATGTTTTATATTCTAACACTGTTAATAATAGCTTTTAGCTTTTTATCTAACTTTAGGGCGCAGCGCCCCAGGGTAGGGGAGCGCTATCTGAATACATGCTATGATCCGGTCTATTGTATTGTTTTTGGGAGTAAGCTGGCTTTGCTCTGGCCTCCTTCTGGCCCAGGGGCTTGACTATTATCTGCCGGCCGGCACAAATTACGATCCTCGGATCCCCACCCCTGCCTCCATACTGGGCTTTGCGGTGGGCGAATGGCACGTCACCCATGATCAGCAGCTTCGCTACATGGAGCGACTGGCCTCGGTGTCGCCGCGCGTCCGGATAGATACCATCGGCTACACCTACGAGCGGCGCCCTTTGGTACACCTGACGATCACCAGCCCGGCCCAGCAGGGCCGGCTGGAGGCGATCCGGCAGGCGCAGATGCGCCTGAGCGATCCGGAACAGCCGCCGTTGCCGGCGGCGGCTCAGGACAGCATGCCCGCCGTCGTCTGGATGGGCTACTCCATCCACGGCAACGAAGCA
>RFHL01001253.1 GCA_003696875.1 Bacteroidota bacterium
ACTTAATGCTTTATTCATGATGCCAGATAGTTTTGCACCTGAATTAACCGTTACGTTTTTTTAAGACAAAGTCGTCATGACTTTTTGAGACGTAACAGAACTGGCCCCTAAGTACTGCCAAATGGGGGCGAAGGGATTCCACAGATCAAGCTTTCTTTCCAAAATCTGGATTTTTTTCCTAAATCCGAAACTGCTGTCCTGCGGGAGCAGGCTTTTTTCTTAGGCTGCCAATGCTGACCTTTGTGGGCCAGAAACTTCACTTCCCGATGGCCCGCAAAAAACAACGCAAGAAAGACGCCTTCTTTACCCTGCCCAATACCTTTGACCGCAAGGACAAGAAGGCCGGTAGCTGGCAGGAGGCCTTTGCCCGCCCTCAGCCGCTGACGCTGGAACTAGGCTGCGGCAAAGCCGAGTTCAGTCTGGGCATGGCGGCCCGCTATCCGGAACGCAACTTCCTGGGCATCGACCTCAAGCCGGATCGCCTGCACGATGCCGCTCAGCGCGCGCTCGCCCGGGGGCTCGAAAACGTCGCCTTTCTTTGCCTCAACCTGCTGGAACTGGACCAGTATTTTGCCGAAAATGAGGCCGCCGAGATCTGGATTACCTTCCCAGACCCCTTCCCCAAGTCCCGACAGGCCAAGCACCGGATGGTCAATCCCCCCTTCCTGCGCCAGTACCGTCAGGTGCTCGCCCCGGAGGGAACCCTCTACTACAAGACCGACAACCTCGACCTTTTTCACTATAGCCTGGAGGTCTTTGTCCGGGAGCCCGGCCTCCATTTACAGGCCCTCAGCTTTGACCTGCATGCCGATGAGCAGGTCCCGGATTTTGCGCGTATTGAGACCCACTACGAGCAGAAGTTTCGCGAGATGGGCACCCGGATCAACTTTGCGGCGATGCGGTTTGTCGCTCCGTAGTCATCCCCCGGCACCTGCTGACCTCATTATTGGGGACGCCATACCAGGCCAAACCGAGCCTCGGGCATCATATTCAGGGAGAACCCTTGTTCCACCCCAAAATACGTCCGCAACCACCCTTCGGTAGTCATGCCGACAGAAGGCGTAAGCCATATGGTTAAGCCCGCATACGGGCTCACAATCAAGGCCAGGGATCGGGTATCGGTGCGGTCGATGGCAGGATCATCGGTGATATCTCCTCCCTCCCAGCCCCGGGTCGTGCGGATGTCATGGATCAAAGCGCCTCCCAGCTCCGCCCCCAGATTGACGATCACATGCTCATTGGTCAAGCTACGGTGCACCAGCCCATAGCTCAGGAGATAACGCCGCACCATCCCGGAGTCTTGCTCCAGGGCCGGGGATTGATCAGGAGTCAGATAGAACGGTGAATAGCTTCCATATTGCAGGCCCAGGCTTGCGCGATGCCAAAGCGGCCCCTCACCGGCCCGGCGCAGCGCGCCCAGGTGCCACCCCACCCCGTCGGGATAGGCAGAAAGGGGAAAAGACATCCCTGCTTCCAACTCTGTTTTCCAGACCAGCGACTGCGCCGGGGAGAGCGAGGGGAATGCCGACATACAGGCAAGCAGCAAAAAGGAGATTCGGACCATAGCGCTTGATTTTTCCGAAAAATCGCTACGCTATGGTCCCTGAAAAAGGCATTTTTTCATCCCCAGGGCAAGTGGGGGATCAGGCTTCTCCGTAGACCGTCAAGCTCATAATGCGCGTGCCCGAAGCCCGAAAAGCCGTCAGTTCTGCCTGATTCATATAGGCGAGCAAAAGCTCGTCCGGCAGGCTGATGATCCGCTCCTTGGCTACCCGCAGCTGCCTAAATCCCGCCGCCTCGACTTTGGCGAGGTATTCGTCCTTTTGCAGCGCCCCACTCACACAGCCGGCGTACAGAGCCGCCGCATTGCGGATGGCGGGCGACAACTCGCCCTCGATCACAATATCAGAAATGCTAAGTAACGCGAAAAGAATAACTTCCCGATTTTGCGCAGAGGTTTTGTGCGAAGGCAAGGAAGAAAAACCGAGCTTGGCGGGCCAAGTGAGGCTTTTTCTGACGCAGCATTCGTGCAAAAGATCAAGTCAAAAGCGCAAGT